>CAYPWW010000032.1:0-25773 GCA_964414555.1 uncultured Algimonas sp. | reverse complement strand
TCATAGGTGATCTGGACGAGGCGCTCTGCGCGGCGATTGACTTCGCCGACCTGATACATGCGCGACGTATCGCCGTGCCAGCCATCGATAATCGCTGTGACATCAATGTTCAGAATGTCGCCATCCTTGAGGGGTTTGTCATTCGGGATGCCGTGGCACACGACATGATTCAGCGAGGTGCAAAGCGAGTGCTTATACCCGCGATAGCCCAAGGTCGCTGGCAGGGCGCCGTGATCGCGAATGAAGTCATAGGCGGCTTTATCGAGCTCTGCTGTTGTCACCCCGGGCGCGACCATACCTGCCAGCATGTCCAAACAAGACGCGGCCAAATGGCCAGCCTTGCGCATACCTTCAAAGCCTGCTGGACCATGAAGCTTGATCGCGCCATCGCGAAATTCGGGGGCGTCTGTTGCGTCGATGTAATTCATAATCACTGATATAGTGTGGGAGCGGGCGAAGGGCTACCGTTAATGCGAACGGGGTGACACCTTGTCCGGCAGCCCCTAAAGCGCGCGCATGAGCAAGAAAACGGTAACGGCTGGAATCCTCTTAATCGGGGATGAACTCTTGAGTGGGCGCACGCAGGACACAAACCTGGCGACGATTGCAAAATTCCTCGCGCCGATGGGTGTGCAAGTCGGTGAGGCGCGGATCATCTCGGATGAGGCCGAGACGATTTCGCAGACCGTGCGCGCCTTTTCTGACCGCTTTGATTATGTCTTCACGCCAGGCGGGATCGGGCCGACCCATGATGACATCACGGCAGATGCGATCGCTGCGGCGTTTGATCTCGGCATATCTGAACGCGCAGACGCGATTGCGGCGCTGCGCGAGCGTTACGCCGAAGATGAGCTGAACGCGGCCCGGCGGCGTATGGCCCGTATTCCGGACGGCGCGGAGCTGATTCATAATCCTGTCAGCCAAGCGCCGGGATTCCAGACGCGGAATGTCTTCACCTTGGCTGGCGTGCCGCAGATCATGCGCGGCATGTTGGCCGATATCGGACATCGGATAGAGGGCGGTACGGTTCTGCACAGTCTCACCGTTAGTGCTTCTGGTATTGGGGAAGGTGACGCCGCAGCGGATCTGGCAAAGATCGAAGTCAATCATCCCGGCGTCTCGATCGGTAGTTATCCTTGGTTCAACGATGAACTTCGCGGCGTGAACTTCATTGCGCGCGGACGGGACGAGGCAGTGCTAGAGAAAGTGAAACTGGCCCTAGAGGCTTTGGTTGATCGTTTGATGAGTGCTTGATCCAAGGCGGGTTTGGCTAGTGGGCGACAATCAGCCAAAATAATGGTGCGGGCGGCGGGAATCGAACCCGCACTCGATTACTCGAACAAGATTTTAAGTCTTGCGTGTCTACCAATTCCACCACGCCCGCAGCGGAAGCCCCGCATAGCAAGCCTGTCCATGCTGGCAATAAAAAAGCTACGCCGTTTTTCGTGATGGGAATTGTCCCACACATGACTTGACAGTGGGCTGCAGCACGCCCAAGTTTCGCGTGGGAATTATCCCACGTAATACCAGGTCACGTCATGATCCAAGATTTTCTCAATCGCGTAGAGACGCTCGCAAATGTTAGCGGGCAATCTGTCTCGACACTGTCGCGTAAGCTCTTCAATGACGGCAAAGGCATCGCGCGCCTGCGTGAGGGCGGTCAAATGACGATCAAGACATTGGATGCAGCACTCGTAAAGCTCGACGCGCTAGAAGCGGAAGCCGATCCAGAGACCGCGCTTCGTATGACGCATTTGGACCGCCTAGAGGCCGAGAGTATCCATATCCTGCGCGAAGTTGCGTCCCAGTGTGAAAATCCTGTGATGCTTTACTCTGTCGGGAAAGACAGCTCCGTGATGCTGCATTTGGCAGAGAAAGCCTTTTACCCGTCGCCGCCGCCATTTCCGCTGCTGCACGTTGATACGCGTTGGAAGTTCAAGGACATGTATGCCTTCCGTGATCGTCGCGCGAAAGAAGTCGGTATGGAATTGCTCGTCCATATCAATCCGGACGCGATTGCGCAGGACGTTGGCCCCTTTACCCATGGCTCGGCCGTGCATACGGACATCACCAAGACGCAGGGCTTGAAGCAGGCGCTCGATAAATACGGCTTTGACGCGGCCTTTGGCGGAGCGCGACGCGATGAAGAGAAATCCCGCGCCAAAGAACGTATCTTCTCCTTCCGGAGTGAAAACCATCGCTGGGACGCCAAGAACCAACGGCCTGAGCTTTGGAATATCTACAACACGCGCGTCCACAAAGGTGAGAGTATGCGTGTCTTCCCGATCTCGAATTGGACGGAGCTCGACATCTGGCAATATATTGAACGTGAAAAAATCCAGATCCCGGATCTCTACCTCTCCAAAAAACGCCCCGTCGTCCAAAAAGACGGCGTGTTGTTTATGGTCGATGATGATCGCATGCCGATCGAGCCCGGTGATGTGGTTGAAGAAAAGATGGTCCGTTTTCGCACGCTCGGCTGTTATCCGCTGACGGGCGCGGTCGAGTCTGAGGCCACAACGCTCCCCGAAGTCATTCAAGAAATGCTCCTGACAACGACAAGCGAACGCCAAGGCCGAGTCATCGACTCGGATGCGGGCGCCTCAATGGAGCAGAAAAAACAGGAGGGTTACTTCTAATGGCCCATCTTGATGATCTCATTGCGACCGATATTCATGCCTATCTGCGCGCGCAGGAGAACAAGTCCTATTTGCGCTTTATCACCTGTGGCTCTGTCGATGACGGCAAGTCGACCTTGATCGGACGGCTGCTCTATGACTCCAAATTGATCTATGAAGACCAACTGGCGAGCATCGAAAAAGACAGTAAGAAATCCGGCACGCAGGGCGATAAAGTTGACCTGGCTTTGCTGGTCGACGGCCTCGCAGCAGAGCGAGAGCAGGGTATCACGATTGACGTGGCTTACCGTTTTTTCAGCACGGACAAGCGCAAGTTCATCGTCGCGGATACACCGGGTCACGTCCAATATACACGGAATATGGCGACGGGCGCGTCGACGGCTGATGTGGCTGTCCTGCTGATCGATGCGCGCTACGGCGTCCAAGAGCAAACCCGCCGTCACGCCTTTATCGCGTCCATGCTGGGCATTCGACATGTCGTCGTGGCCGTGAACAAGATGGATATCGTTGATTTCGATCAAAGCGTTTACAACGCCATTGACGTGGACTTCCGCGCTTTCGCCGCCGATCTGGGTTTTGCAGAAATCGCGTGTATCCCGATGTCCGCATTGGACGGGGATAATGTTATCAACGCGTCAGAGAAGACCTGCTGGTATAACGGCCCGACCCTCCTGCAATACCTAGAAACCGTCGATGTTGAAAGCGCGAGCCTCGACGCGCCGTTCCGCTTGCCTGTGCAATGGGTCAATCGCCCCAATCTCGATTTTCGCGGGTTTTCCGGCACCATCGCGTCGGGCAAAGTCTCCGTAGGCGACGAGATCATCGTCATTCCTTCCGGCAAACGCTCGACCGTCAAAGCCATAGTTACACACGGCGGCGACAGAGAGGTTGCCCGCGAGGATATGGCGGTCACACTGACCCTGAACGACGAGATCGATATTTCACGCGGGGATATTATCTGCCGCACGGACCAGCCCGCTGGACAAGCGGATCAGTTTCAAGCGCACATCATCTGGATGGACGAGCAAAAGCTCTTCCCCGGGCGGCAATATCTCATCAAGACAGCGAATAAGATCGTTCCAGCTAGCATTAGTAAGCTAAAGCACCGCATTGATATCAATGATTTTTCTGAAGTCGCGGCCAATACTTTAGAACTGAACGAGATCGGCGTCGCGACTTTGTCTCTAACAGCGCCCATCGCCTTTGATGCCTATTCCGACAATCGCACGACAGGGGCTTTCATCCTGATCGACAAGATTACGAATGCGACCGTGGGGGCGGGCATGTTGGATTACGCCCTGCGACGCTCCAAAAACGTCGTCTGGCAGGACATGGCCGTCGATAAGGCGGCACGCGCGGAGCAAAAATCGCAAAAGCCAGTCTTGCTTTGGTTCACGGGGCTATCTGGTTCAGGTAAATCGACGATTGCCAACCTGGTCGATAAGAAGCTGATGGAAATGGGCCGTCACAGCTATACGCTCGATGGGGATAATGTCCGTCACGGCCTGAACCGCGACCTCAACTTCTCTAAGGCCGACCGGATTGAAAACATAAGACGCGTCGGGGAAGTTGCCAAGCTGATGGTCGACTCCGGTCTGATCGTCATGGCAAGCTTCATCTCACCCTACCGCGCAGAGCGGCAATTGGCGCGTGGCCTGTTAGAAGATGGCGAGTTCATCGAAATCTACGTCAACACTCCCTTAGAGGTCGCAGAAGCCCGCGATGTGAAGGGTCTCTACGCCCGTGCCCGTGCAGGTAAGATCAAGAACTTCACGGGAATCGACTCGGAATATCAGCCTCCAAAAAATCCTGAGATCACGATCAACACCGTGGACATGAGCGCAGAAGAGGCCGCAGACCAAATCCTCGCAGAACTGGCCGAGCGCGGCATCTTCAACGCGAGTTAAGCGATGGATTATGATGTTTTCAACGGTGATGCAGACGGGATTATAAGTCTTGTGCAGTTGCGTTTGGCGGAACCGCGAGAGGCTGAACTGATCACAGGCCGGAAACGGGATATCGCTTTGCTGTCACACGTCACGGCGGGCGAGGGCGACCGCTTGACCGTGTTGGATATTTCAATGCGGTCCAATGCGGAAGACTTGCGGCGCTTGCTCGCAGCCGGGGCAAGGGTCCAATATTTCGATCACCACAATCCGGGTGACATTCCCGATCATCCGAAGTTAGACGCGACGATCAACACGGCAGGCGAAGTCTGCACAGCTGTTCTCGTCGATCAACATTTGGGTGGAGCCTACCGCGCATGGACCGTCGCGGCGGCCTATGGCGATAATTTTCCGGCTATGGCGGCGCGCTTGGCGCAAGGTCACGACCTCCCATTGGAGGAACTACGCCAGCTGGGCGAAATGGTGAATTATAATGGGTATGGCGGGTCCGTTGCGGACCTCCACTATCATCCGCGCGACCTCTACCGAGAGATGGCAGGATTTGAGACACCCATGGCGTTCTTGGCCGAGAAACCACAGGTCATTGTCAAGCTGACAGAGGGCTATCTGGCGGATCTCGCTATGGCTGAAGCGTCCGAAGTTTTGCTCTCAGACGCGCGTATAGAAGCCCGCCGCCTGCCCAATGCAGCGGGTGCGCGGCGTATCTCTGGCATGTATGGCAATGCGCTGGCGCAGGCCGACCCTGACCGCGCGCATGCGATCTTAACCGAGCATGACGGTGGCTTCCTTGTGTCCATCCGTGCGCCGATTTCCCGACGTGAAGGCGCGGACGCTCTGGCCCTGCAATTTGAGACGGGCGGCGGGCGTGCAGCAGCGGCCGGCATCAATCACCTACCCGACAGCGATTTGGATCGTTTCTTGAAAGCCTTTCGCGCGGCCTTCTAACGCGCTACGAAAGTTTCATGGCGAGCGAAAAAATCAGCTTCCCCGGCGCATTCGGGGACACCCTATCGGCAAAGATCGATTATCCCGACGACGGTGTGATCAAAAGCTGGGTCCTCTTCGCGCATGGTTTTTCGATTGGGAAAGACCTCAAACCCATCCGCACAATTTCCCGCAGTCTCGTTGAAGATGGGTTTGGAATGTTGCGCTTTGACTTCACCGGATTGGGCGAGAGTGAAGGCAATTTCTCCGACACGAATTTTTCGAGTAACTGCGAAGACCTACGGGCGGCGGCGGGCTGGTTGCGCGAACACAAACACGCGCCCTGTGTTTTGATCGGGCATAGTTTTGGCGGGACGGCGGCCTTGAAGGTCGCGGATGAAATCCCTGAATGTAAGGCCGTCTCGACCATCGGCAGCCCATGCGACACCACACACATCGTCCATCAATTCGCAGATCAGATCGAAGAAATCGAAGAGGAGGGCGAGGCGAAAGTCCTACTTGGCGGACGTCCTTTTGTGATCAAAGAGCAGTTCCTCGACGATATTGAGAGTCACGATATCGCGCGAGAGATCGGCGATCTGGAACGCGGGCTATTGATCTTTCACTCACCGCAAGATCGCGTTGTCGGCATCGATAATGCTTCTCATATTTACAAGCTCGCGCGACATCCGAAGAGCTTTGTCAGCCTAGATGGGGCGGATCACTTGCTCCTAAAAAACCCGGCCGACGCGGAATATGTCGCCCACGTCATCGCCGCGTGGGCACATCGTTATATCTAAAGCCGCGCCGCGTGATGGCGCAGGTGATCTTCGATGAAGCTCGCGATGAAGTAATAGCTGTGATCATAGCCGCGCTGCATCCTCAAGGTCAGGGATTGCCCCGCAGCCGTGCAGGCGGCCTCGAACAAATCAGGTTTTAATTGCTCTGTTAGGAATTGATCGTCCGTGCCTTGATCGATCAAGATTTCCGCAGAGCTGGCGTCTTTGCCAACCAATTCCACCGCGTCATATTGCGCCCATGTCGAGGCTTCTTCGCCGAGATAGCGACCAAAGGCTTTCTTTCCCCAAGGCACTTGCGACGGCGCGACAATCGGCGCGAAGGCTGAGCAGGTCTTGAATAATTTGGGATTTTTCAAGTGCAGCGTCAGAGCGCCATGCCCGCCCATGGAATGCCCCGTGATCCCGACACGTGTCATATCAACGTGCAGGGTGTCCGCCATCCACGCTGTCAGCTCGTCGCGGATATAGGTCTGCATGCTATAGTGCTTCATCCACGGCATGCGAGTCGCGTCGAGGTAGAATCCCGCGCCCTTGCCGAAGTCATATTCATCCGCTGCGTCCGGCACATCTTCGCCGCGCGGCGAAGTGTCCGGCGCGATCAGGACCAGCCCCAACTCCGCCGCCACACGCTGCGCGCCGGCTTTGGTGACGAAGTTCTGCTCGGTGCAGGTCAAGCCCGAGAGAAAGATCAGGGCAGGCGCGCTCGCCTTCACACCGTCCGGCACAAACACGCCGACCTTCATGTCGGACTGGCAAACCTCGGACCGGTGAGAGTAGACAAACTGCGTCCCGCCGAAGATTTTATTTTGGGAGAGGGGAGTCATCTGTCTCTTTTCTCATGTGTAACGCTAACGGCGTTCTCCAACATGTGATGCTTCACCATTGCCTGCAGCATTGCTTGGAATTCTACTTTCGCTTTCTTTCTGTAAGAAAAACTCGCGATGTCTAGAACCTTGCCATCAAACTCAAAATCAGGACGGACCGTTTTGCTACTTGAGCAGCGCCGCGCAATGTCCTCAACGTAGTTCCGAAACTTGTGGCGGCCATCAATTGTACGATCTTGGTTTTCTAATTTAGCGATCCACCACGCCATCTAAAACTCCACCACACTCCGAATACTCTCACCCTTATGCATCAGGTCGAAAGCGTCGTTGATGTGCTCGATGCCCATTTTGTGCGTGATGAGCGGGTCGATTTGGATGCGGCCGTCCATATACATGTCGACGATCGAGGGGACGTCTGTGCGGCCTCTGGCCCCGCCAAAAGCTGAGCCGCGCCAGCTGCGTCCCGTGACGAGCTGGAAGGGCCGCGTGCTGATCTCTTTGCCTGCACCAGCCACGCCGATGATGATACTCTCGCCCCAGCCTTTGTGGGCCGTTTCCAGTGCGACGCGCATGACGTCGACATTGCCAATGCACTCGAATGTGTAATCCGCGCCGCCGCCTGTGGTCTGGATAACGGCGTCGGTCAGGTTCTCGACATCTTTCGGGTTGATGAAATCCGTCATTCCGAATTTCCGCGCAATCGCTTCGCGGGCAGGGTTCAGGTCCACACCGACGATCTGCTTGGCGCCGATCATTTTGAGGCCTTGGATGACGTTCAAGCCAATCCCGCCGAGACCAAACACCACAGCCCGCGCGCCAGCCTCGACTTTAGCGGTATAGATCACCGCGCCCACACCCGTCGTCACGCCGCAGCCGATATAGCAGGCCATATCGAATGGCGCGTCTTTGCGGATCTTTGCGAGGCTAATCTCTGGCAAGACTGTAAAGTTCGAGAAAGTCGAACAGCCCATATAATGCAGGATTTTCTGACCATTGTAGGAAAAGCGTGAGGTGCCGTCGGGCATCAGGCCTTGCCCCTGCGTGCTGCGCACTTTCTGGCAGAGGTTCGTTTTTGGGTGCAGGCAAAAATCACACTCACGGCACTCGGCGGTGTAAAGCGGGATGACGTGATCACCGGGCTTGAGGGATGTAACGCCCGCGCCAACGTCGCGCACAATGCCCGCGCCTTCATGGCCGAGGATCGCAGGAAACGCGCCTTGGGGATCATCGCCAGACAGCGTAAACGAATCCGTGTGGCAAATGCCTGTCGCTTTGATTTCGACGAGAACTTCGCCCGCTTTCGGGCCTTCCAGATCCACTTCGACAATTTCGAGAGGCTTTCCAGACTCGAATGCAACGGCGGCTCTGGATTTCATCGGATTCTCCTCACACAATCTTGTGATCTCTTAGACACGATCTTTGTGCCGGAGTTAACCGGAATTTGGCCCGCATCTTGTATGGATACCCAGATGGGCCAAGCCGGACACATATCGCACAAACGCCAAGGCGAGTATTTCGCAGCACTCGACGGGTTTCGCGGGTTGTTGGCGATATTTGTGGCCGTCTATCACACGATCTGGCTGAGCCACCCTAATCAGTGGGCGTTTTTCAATAATGGACCTGTGATTATCGACCTGTTTTTCGCCTTCTCAGGCTTTCTGATGTGGCGGCTCTATTCAGAAACGATATCGACTCCGGGGCAGGTGGCTGGATTTTTGAAACGTCGCTTTGCGCGGCTTTACCCGTTGCATTTGTTTATGACGGTTGTGTTCATGGGGTTCGCCGTCTTGCGATTAGTGGCGCATAAGGTTGGCTTGGCCACGACAACACCGGGCGAGATACTGCCGTTTGAAAGCGGTGCGGCAGAGACATGGGCGGCCTTGTTTCAGCATTTAACCCTGACGCAATCCCTGGGCCTTTCAGATAGCCTCAGCTTTAACCCGCCGTCTTGGACGATCGGGGCAGAGTTTTGCGCTTATCTCGTCTTTGCGGCGATCATGCTTTGGGCCAAGCCGAAACGCGCCGTCGATTTCGCGCTAATGGCTGTGGCTGTGGGTGTCTTATATTTCGGTCTTTCGCGGGTCGGTGAGAATTTGAACCTGACCTATGATTTCGGGTTCTGGCGTTGCTGTGCGGGCTTCTTCACAGGGGTTCTGACGGCGAAGCTTTATTCCAAAACGCAGGCACTGTTTCAGAAAGGTTCGACCTTGCAGATGACAGTGCTGGAGGTGGTGACCCTGCTCGGTAGTATTGGTTTCGTCGTCTATGCTGGCGGGAAAACGCAGTTCTTCGTCGCGCCAGTCTTGCTGATTTTCGTGCTTGTCTTTGCGCAAGACGGCGGTTTGATTTCACGTTTTATGTCGGGGCGCGTTTTTCGCTACCTCGCCAAGATCTCTTATTCTGTTTACATGACGCACGTGATCGTCGCGATTGGGTTTGCGATCGTGATAGAAGCCGTTTTGGGCGAACTGCCGAGGGATCATGCGGGTGATCTTTGGCTCGTCTTTTATCTCTGCGCTGTTATTGGTGTGTCACATCTGACGCAGCGATATGTTGAACGCCCCGGCGGGAAATGGGTCATGGGCTTAGGCCAGCGGGAAAAGCGGCTTGCACAAGCCCAAGCGACACAGTAACCGCCCGCGCATGAGCGATCGTTACGAAAAACTAGACCAACTTGGTAAAATGAAGGGCCTCCCGCAGAGCCCGGATGAAGCCGTGCTAGAGCGCGTCGCCAACCCCTGCGATGAAGATTACATGGTCCGCCTTGTCGCGCCGGAGTTCACCTCGATCTGCCCTGTGACGGGCCAGCCTGATTTTGCGCATCTTGTCGTCGATTATTGTCCCGATCAATGGATCGTCGAGAGCAAGGCGTTCAAGCTGTTCCTTGGGTCCTTCCGTAATCATGGTGATTTCCATGAAGCCTGTACGACGGGCATTGCCCAACGTCTCGTGCGGGAGATTTCTCCGAAGTGGCTGCGCATTGGCGGCTATTGGTATCCGCGCGGCGGTATCCCGATTGATGTGTTTTACCAGCACGGCGAAGCGCCCAAAGGCGTTTGGATTCCCGATCAAGGCGTCCCACCCTATCGGGGCCGCGGCTAAAATTTACGAAAATCCATTTGGGTTGTGGCGCACAAACCCCTATTTGTGTGCTGAACCCAATCTGAAAGGCCCGTCATGGCCAATCTCAATTTAGCCTCTGATGCCTCGCGTGATGTTTGCGTTTGGTCTTCTCTAAAAGAAGAAGCCGCCGCTTATTCTGTGAAAGAAGTCGCGCTGTCATCGCTGTTACACGCGACAATCCTCGATCAAGCCGACCTTGGCGGGGCGCTCGTCAATCATCTCTCGGAAAAACTCTCAACGGCGGATTTCTCGACGCTGAAAATGCGTAAGGTCCTGTCAGAGGCCCTCGCGATGGAGGAGAGCCTGGTCGATTGCGTCGCGCGTGATCTGCTCGCGATCCGTGATCGTGATCCTGCCTGTCAGTCATTCCTGCAGGCCTTTCTGTATTTCAAAGGTTTTATGGCGATCCAGACGCATCGCTGCGCCCATGCGCTTTATGGGGCAGGGCGTGATCTCGTGGCCTTTCACCTGCAAAACCGAAGTTCCGAGCTGTTCGGGGTGGATATCAACCCAGCGGCCAAGATCGGCTGTGGCATCATGCTCGACCATGCGACAGGCTTTGTTATGGGCGAAACAGCGCGTGTCGGTGATGATTGCTCGATCCTGCAGGGCGTGACGCTCGGCGGGACAGGTAAGGCCGATGAAGACCGTCACCCCAAAGTTGGTGACCGTGTGTTGATCGGGGCCAATGCCTCGGTTCTCGGCAACATCAAAATCGGTGACGGCGCGAAGATCGCGGCGGGCTCCGTCGTTTTAAAACCCGTACCTGAAAACTGCACCGTGGCCGGTGTGCCCGCGAAACCCGTTGGTGGGCCTTGCTGCGGCAACCCTGCCAGCTCCATGGATCAAACGCTCGACAGCGCTTCTGAATAGGACCCAACATGACCCCCGAACAAATTACATCTGTGCGCAACTACCTCTGCAAGCGTCTCGGTACGGAAGCCGTTACGATCAAACCCCGCAAGGTCCAAGACAGCGTGGAAGTCTATCTGAACGACGAAATTCTCGGCCTGCTCTATATTGATGATGAGGATAAGAATGACATTTCTTACGACCTCAACATCTCAATCCTTCAGGATGATTTGGACGCTTAGATGAGCGTTTACCGCCTCGACGATCAAACACCGCAACTGCATGAGAGTTGCTGGGTGGCCGAAAGTGCCTCTGTCATTGGCAGTGTCCAGATGGCGGAAGGGTCTTCTGTCTGGTTCGGCGCAACGGTCCGCGGCGATAATGAGCCGATCCAGATTGGGGCGCGCTCGAATGTGCAAGACGGATCAGTTTTACATTCTGATCCGGGCTCGGCTTTGACGATTGGCGAGGATGTTACAATCGGTCATCTCGCTATGTTGCATGGATGCACCATTGGTGCTGGCTGTCTGATCGGAATTGGCGCCACGATCTTGAATGGCGCCGTCATCGGTGAGAACTGCTTGATCGGTGCCCATGCCCTGATCACAGAAGGTAAGATCATCCCAGACGGCTCCGTCGTCATGGGCGCGCCAGGTAAGGTTGTGAAGACACTTTCACCTGAACAAACTGCACGTATGCGATTGAATTCACAAGTTTATGTTAGCAACGCGAAGCGTTTCCGTGACGGGCTTGTTAAACTCGACTAGCTGCGGTCGATATCCCACATTTGGGCGATTTGAGCGTCCATATTTGGGCTAAGATTGAACCACGCTGTTTCATTTTCGAAACTATCCAACACGAATAACCGGTCTGTTGGACCGAGCGGTTGGCCCAGAATATCCCGAACTTGATCCACTGTCGCGCGTGACTTCAAGATCCAGAGTGTGTCGCCGACCCGCAAAACTTGCCCCAAACTTTGCAGAGACTGCAGGAACGCCATCCCGCGCCCAGACCGGATCTCGCCCATAACGAGGAACACGGACGGCTTTCGCTGTGGCTCCGGTGTGGGCTGTGTAGGTGTCTGCCCCGGTACTTGTGCGAGCCATTGCATCAGGCCGGGATTGGCGGAGACAGGTCGATATCCACTCTGAGGGCTGTTCGAGACGAGCGATTGCGCGCTAACGCGACCCTCCTGCATGAAGGCCCAAAGGGCGGCATCGTCAAATGGGCCGTAAGATTGGCGTTCGACCTGAACATACCAAACGCGCGCGTGGTTAGCTGTCTGTGCGTGTGAGCTTTGTGCCTGCATGTGCGCTTTATGCGCCTGATTCGAGCTGAACCCCTAACGAAAGCTAGCTCTGTTGCGGTGTATCCCGTTCTAAACCGCCGGAGACCAAGCCACCAATGGCCAGCGCAGCTATCAAACTGGCGCCGAATAATACCGTGAAATCAAGCGCGCCGAGGTCGAGGCTCTCGATGCCGATATCATATCGCCCAAGGATCAGAATCTCGATCGCAAATAGGAGTGAGCTACCGAAGAGGGCGAGTGTGCGTCCCCGCATCAGGCTTTTTACGACCCAGAACAAAGAGGTCGCCAACACCGCTGCGCCAATCATAATGCCGAACCCAGGCGCAGGCGAAAAACCAGCGATCCCAGAAAGCAACGTTCGGACCGCGTCAGGATATTGGCTGCTGAGAGGGAGGATGGCGAGGATAGCGCTTAGGAGAAACGCGCCCAATAAGGTCGATTGGTTCGCCTTATATCGGATCATCGACGCGATGAAGGTTCCGCCAGCGGCCAGTGCAAAGGCACTCCACCAAATCATCTTGGGCGCAGGAATGGCGGAGATTTCGTTCATGGCGGGGTCGAGCCAAATCGTTTGTAAGAAGAGCGTCGCGGTGATCGCGGCAAGTATTCCGATCGAACGGTTGACCCCAGCCGTCACGGGATAAACTGCCCTGCGAGCTTTGCCGTAAAGAGCTTGCGCTGCGCCAATGGCAAATATCAATCCCGAGATTGCCATCGCGGAGAAGCCATTCTGCGTCAGTAAGATTATGCACCAACCATAAGCCAGAGCGGCGACGAGTCCGAGTGCAAGGCCCTGTCCCAATCGCCGCGCTGCGATGTATTGTAATCCCAGCGCCATCCCTGCGACGGGCCACCAGCTTTGCTGGGCGATCGCGTCCAAGCCGAGCGCCGATTGCGCCATAGGCAAGAGCGAAAACAGCCAGACAGCAGATGCCATGAGGCTAAACATCAATCCTGTTCGTGACGCATATAGCCAAGCAATGGCGCCCGTTAGCAGCGTCACGACGAGCGCGAGATCGGTAAGCCCGAGCGTCAACTCGCTGACACTGGCGAAGACGGGCAAGACCGCTGTCAACGCGGTGCAAGCGGCTAGAATAGGAAGCTCACGTTTCTCTCGGGGTGTGAAAGCTGCGATGCCAAGCGCGACAAGGCCAGCGACGCCAATCCAGCGCGTCTGCTGCCACGGGAGGAGCGCGAAAAAGGAAAACCCTGCCGCGAGGATTAGCAAGACCGACAAAAGAGATACCCACGCAAAACTGGACGTTGCGGTGCGCGCAGATTTCTGTTTCTGACGCGTAAAAGGGAAAGTCCGGGTCGAAGGTTTGCGGCGAGTGGGGCGCTCTAAAGCCCAAGCTGGCGCGTTATCATTCGCCCCATGATATTTGTCTAATCCGCTCACTGCCACGGTGTGGTCACAATGTGCGCCAGATTCTACCCGCTTCACCTAAGGCGAGAAAGGCATCTGCGCCGTACACCAAAAGCTGCGTTGAAAGCTCAGTCTTCCGTCTTGGGCGTATTCAAATCCAACGGATTTTCGTCGCTGGAACTTGGCATGACATCGTCTGCCGCAACCGCGGATGGCATTTGCGACAGGACATCCATGACAGAACGGATCAGTGGGATTTCATGCTGCATGGCGGCATAGCCGCGCTCGATCAGCTCGGCCGCCTTGGTGAACTCCAACATGCCAATATGTCCGATGCGCGGGGCGACAAAGACATCAGGCGGGTCACCCGCCAAACGTGAACGAGAAATCCGATCCATGACGATGTTTAGTGTACCCATCATGACAGAGCCGATCTTCGGGCTTTTTCCGGGGCGGACTTCGCCAACCATGGATTTCAACAGCAAACGATCGGGACGTAGTTTATTCAGGCTCTGACTGGCGAGCTCAAACGGATCTGCCGCATCGGGGTCGAGATCATCATCATCTACGTCAATTTCGTGGCTGGAACCCATCGGGCCAAAGGCGTCGCCATTTAGGCTGATTGCAATGACCATATGCGCGCCGAGTGCGCGGCAAGCCGAGACCGGCACCGGATTGACGAGCGCACCATCAATCATGAAGCGCCCGTCGACTTTCACAGGCTCAAACGCGCCGGGCAGGGCATAGGACGCACGGATGGCGGGCACGACAGGGCCGCGTTGCAGCCAGACCTCATAACCTGTGCGAAGGTCACAGGTGACTGCGGCGAATTTTGCGTCCAGATCTTCAATGTTCAAGTCGCCCATATAATGGTGCAGTACGCGCGCGAGACGCTCGCCGCGCATGAAACCCGATCCGCCCCACCGCAGATCCATATAGCCCATCATCTTGCGCCGGTTCAGAGACCGCGCCCAGTCTTCTAGGACGTCCAGCTTTCCGGACAGATAGGCCGCGCCAACAATCGCACCAATCGATGTGCCTGCAATAATGTCTGGCTTGATCCCGGCTTCGATCAGCGCGCGCATGGCTCCGATATGTGCCCAGCCTCGCGCGACACCTCCGCCGAGGGCCAAGCCAAGCGGGGCACGTTGCCCTGTGCCGATGTTTTTGGGTTCCAAACGCATACGCCACCCTGAACAAATGCCGTGAAAAGCGCAAGGTGACTTGAGGCTGAACAAGGCTTTCAGGCGCGATTGTAATTTCCTATGCCAAAGAAAAGAAAACGGAGGGCGCTATGTTTCGAAATCTATTTATCTCAGTCGGTCTGGTAGGCTTGCTCGCAGGCTGTGCAACAATTTCAGAGGAAAGCTGCCTCGCCGGAAATTGGGAATCGCTCGGCTATGACGAAGCCTCTGCCGGGGGCTCTCGCGATAATTTTGGGTCCATCGTGAAAGACTGCGCCAAGCACAATGTCACCGCAGACCGCATCAGCTATATGCGCGGATATGATCAAGGTTTGGCCCAATACTGCGTCTATGATCGTGGCTATGATCGCGGCGCAGCAGGTGGCACACCACTCGCAGAATGTGTGCGCGCGGGTTTCACCGATTATGCTGACGGGGTGGAAGCAGGCCGCTATGAATATGAATTGCGCCAATCGCACAGCTCTATGGTCAAAGACTATCGCCAAATTCTCGAAAACATCGAGGATTTAGAGCGTAGAATTGCTGAAGATGATACCCTGACAGACACGGACATTACGGCACTCCGTCGGGATATTCGGACAATGGATGGGCAGTTGGTGGACCTGCGGATCGATATTCGTGCATTCGAGGCCCAGCATGGATGGCCAAAGGTCGAACTGGACTAGCTAATCGCGGCGACGCAGCCAGCTGTCTCGCCCAGAGGAACGGCGCGCGCGACCCAATAATCGCGTGCCAACTCATCCTCAGCTTGCGGAATAGACGTCGTGTAAAAGTAATAGCAGTTTTTCACCTGATAGACGCGGAAACACCCGCCCGCCATACGGTTGCTTGGGTAGGTGAAACACAGCGATTCCCGGCGCACGAACCAACGACCCGGCATGGTCTCGCCGTCCTCTGTATAGCTGACAGTGCCATCGGGATTATGCGTCTCGGTGTAGAAGGACTGCGCTTTTCCGTCTCGCCCGAAGTTATAAGCGCCGTCAAAGGTGCCGGAGGAGAAACGTGTCTTGATCTGATCCTGTGTCAGCTGATCCGCATTAGGACGAATATCCGTCTCTGGCGTTTGCGCCGATGCGGAACTCGCCATAGCCAGCGCGACAAGACAGCTCAAAATCAATTTAGACAAGGGATGGCTCGCAAGAGGGCGTTTCGCCAGCGATCACACTGCGCGCCGTGAAGCCATAGCTACTGACGCCCAGGACGCTGACCTGATAATGGTAGTAGCAATTCCCGCGCTGATAAATCCGAAAGCAGGCCTGCCGTAGCGCTGGATCATCATAATCATAGCAGATGATATTCTTCATCACCGTCCACTGACCCGTGTCTTCTTTGTTACCTTGCGTGTGCAGGACCGAGCCATCCGCGCCGGTTGTTTCCGTAAAGGCAAAGGTTTTGATGTCGCGACTTAGGAATGTGTAAGTCCCGCGATGCGTTTGGCCCGAGAAGGTCACGCGGAGCGCCGCTTCATCCAACGCGCTTTCTGTCTCGACATCTGGAAACATCGCGGACGTGTCTTGTGCCACCACAGGACTGGTAAACGTCAAACAGGCGAGGGCGGTTAGGGCAATCAGTCTCATATATGTGGCTTTAGCATGAATTCTGCGGATTTCCATGTTAGGACTCTGTCATGACGAATACGCCTCCAGATCGCCCCCGCGAACGCCGCGCCTCTCGCTATCAACGTGTGCAAGCCCGCAAGGCGCAGCAGAATGCATCTGACTCGCGCTTTTATGGGGCCATGTTCACACTGATGGGGCTCTTTGCATTGCTCGCAATCCTAATGGGCGCGATCATGATCAACGGTGTGCCAGGCGATGTTGATGGTCTGTCGGATTGGACGACACCATGGGTTTGGGGCTTTACAAAACTGGAAGTCGCAGGCGTCGGCTTTTTTGCCCTGATTGCCATCACGGTTTTGTGGCGGATGCGTCGCAAGCGATAGCTTGCGCATTGGCGCACTCCGGCGTATGCCACGCGGCGTTTTACAACCCAGACACTCGGAGACTATCATGGGCTATCGTTTTGCTATCGTCGGAGCCACAGGCAATGTTGGTACGGAAATGCTCACGATTCTGGCCGAGAGCGACATTGAAGTTGATGCCGTCCACGCGCTGGCCAGCAGAAAATCCGTGGGTCGCGCCGTCAGCTATGGTGACAAAGATATTCCTTGCGAAGATCTGGAGCGTTTCGATTTTACGACAGTCGACATCGCGTTGATGAGTGCGGGCGGTGACGTCTCGAAAGTCTGGTCACCTAAAATCGCGGCCGCCGGTTGCGTCGTGATTGACAACTCCTCTGCTTGGCGGATGGACCCCGATGTCCCGCTGATCGTGCCGGAGGTCAACGCCGATCAGGTGATGGACTTCAAGAAAGGTATTATCGCCAATCCGAACTGCTCTACCATCCAGATGGTTGTGGCGCTGAAACCTCTGCATGATCGGGCAACGATCAAGCGCGTCGTCGTGTCGACGTATCAGTCCGTATCGGGCGGCGGTAAAAAGAACATGGATGAGCTGTGGCTCCAGACCAAGGGCATCTATTCCAATGATGATTTTCCGCCCGTGAACTTCACAAAGCAGATCGCCTTCAACGTCATCCCGCACATCGATGTTTTCATGGACGGCGGGGACACAAAGGAAGAATGGAAGATGAAGGCCGAGACAAAGAAAATTCTCGACCCAAAGATCAAAGTCACTGCAACCTGTGTCCGCGTCCCGACATTCGTGGGTCACGCCGAGAGCCTGAACATCGAGTTCGAAGATGAAATCAGCGCGGATGAAGCGCGCGCCCTGCTGCGTGAGAGCCCCGGCCTGATGGTCGTCGATAAAGCCGACAATGATGAGCCGGCCTATGTGACGCCGGTTGAATGCGTCGGTGAGTATGCGACCTTCGTCTCTCGAATCCGAGAAGACTCGACGCAGGACAACACGCTGAACCTCTGGTGTGTGTCGGATAACTTGCGCAAGGGTGCTGCGTTGAACACGGTCCAAATCGCTGAGCTGCTTGGCAACCGCAAGCTACCGCGTAACGCGCAAAGCGCCGCTTAAAGCATATCAAAAGAATGAGGCAGTCGCAGAGCTTACGCGTGAGCTCTGCGGATTGGCGACTTAGGCCTTGGCGGCAGCCGCTTTGCTGGGCTTAGACGCGCTTGATTTGCGGGCACATTTTCCGTCAAAGAATGCACCATTGGCGATCATCAGCTGATCTTGAACCAAATCAGCTTGTACATTGGCTGTCTCGGCCAGTTCAACGATGTTGGCGTCGACCTTGCCTGTGACCTTGCCGCGGATATTGACATTTGTAGCAACGATCTTCCCATTCACTGCGCCTTGCTCACCAATCGTGACGTTGCCGGCATGGATGTTACCATCTAAGCGGCCGTCGATTTGTACGTCGCCATCCGTCTTGATGTCACCTGTTACGGCCAAGTCACGGCCCAGAATAGACGGTGCTTGAGACGTAGTAGCCCGCGGCGAAGATGCGCTAGACGCTTTCGGCGCAGATGCAGCAGGTGAGGCGGGGCCGTTGGTTTTATTGAACATAAAGTCCTGCTTTCAAAAACTTACTGGGGTCATAAACACGACCCTGAAAATGTACTTCATAGTGGAGATGCGTGGCTGTTGACCGTCCGGTCGAGCCCATTCCGCCTACTTTGAATCCCTTTTCCACAGTTTGCCCCCGTTTGACAAATGTCTTGTTCAAGTGGGCGTAGCGCGTTTTGAAGCCGTGACCGTGATCAATCTCGACGACACGACCATAGGCTCCGCGTCGTCCGACATAAGTCACGACACCATCTGCTGTTGCAACGATAGCTGTGAGTTTACGTCCCCCAAAATCAATACCAGGGTGAAAACTTGGGCGCTTCGTGAACGGGTCTTTGCGGATGCCGAAGCTTGAGGTCTGATAGGTCTCGTCACCAACAGGATGGCCGAGGGGCAGGGCTTTCACAGCCTCATCGAGGACAGCGACTTCTGCGACACGGGCCTGAATGGCGCTGACGCGGGAAATAAAGCCTGACTCATCTGGTGTGGCATCTAACGGTAAAACAGGGCCGCCTTTTCCGTAGCCTGCTTCGGACAAGACCGTATCGACATCCATTTCTGTCGACTGGATCAGGGCGCGATTACGTTCAATCCGCTCTAATGTTTCTGACTCAGCAGAGATCAGCAATGTATCCTGCGTTTCCCCAATGTTGTTGAGGGATGAGTCAAGCGGTAGGCCCGTCGTCAGGGACGCCGTTTGGATCACGTCATGACGGGATTGCCGTGGGTTCGTATCACGAGAGATCGGCGCCATAAGGACATGAGGCTGAGCGTAGGTCATATCCGCTGCGTCAATGCCCGCGATGCTAGTTGAGGATCCCATGATTTGGGAAAGCGTCTGATGTTTCTGCTCCAACGAGCGCGCCATTGTCTCAAAGCTCTCACGTTGTTCATCCAGCATCAGTTGCGCATTGGCCTCTTTCGCACGCGAATCCGCGAGAAGCCGCTCATATTGAAGCTTATTTTCTTTGAGGGCCTGAGCCGAGGTCTGGAAAGGGTTATTGCCAACCAGTAGGTTTAGGATAGTCAGAAAGCACCAAGCGGCCATGAGGGTAAGGCCGGTCACGACGGCCATTTGAAGCCGTGGCGAGAGGACATAATACTTCACCTCGCCACCCGAGCGCAGATAAATCTGGCGTTCCGGGAAGTGGCGCAGGATACGTGCCCGAACGTCTCCAATCACATCGTTGATCATAATTCCCCGGCTTTTCGCTCCCCAGCGCTCATAAATCATAGCGCAGTAGGTCTTTTCAAGTAACTTTGGCGTCGTTTACAGTTAATTTTGCATTAATTTTACGGTGAAGCGATGGGTTTTGGGGCCAATGGTCGATAATATTGCTCAGATAGCCCCGCAAGCGTGCGTGCCTTGACATTAAAGGGCGTCTTCAGCTGACCGCGAAAGTGGTTTCTAACAAGGTGGTGGAACCAGCTTTCAGGTGATTCCCCGTGCTTTTTGGCCAAATATTGAAACCACTTTGCACCAATCGCGACATGTCCGATTTCCTCGGCATAGATCGTCTTGAGACAGTCAGCGCTTCTGTGGTCCTCGACGTGCTCTAGCTTCGTGATCATGCCCGGCGTGACGTCCAATCCACGGGCTTCGAGGACAAGCGGGGCAATCGCAACGCGGGCCGCGAAATTGTCGCGCGTTGTCTGCGCCGCTTCCCATAATCCATTATGTGCAGGATGGTCGCCGTAGCTGACACCCAACTCTGCCATCCGGTCGGCCAGCAGAACAAAATGCCGAGCTTCGTCATCACAGACAGAGCTCCAGTCCGAGATGAAATCTGCGCGATCGGCTTCTGCAATATCGGGATGCCGTGAAAATCTGGCGAGCATATCAGCCGCCAGATCGATCGCGTTCAATTCAATATGCGCGACAGCGTGGAGCAGGGCGGCACGACCGGCTTCTGAGCCCAACCGCCGACGCGGGACATCACGGGGATGAACAAGCTCTGGTCGTTCTGGCCGCGCGGGTTGATCTGGCAAATCGGTTGGAGCTGCCCCTATAATTGGGTTCGCCAACCAATTCGCCCGCATTTGACGTGCTACAGCCGCTTTTGATCGCGGATCAGCCGTTAGCAAAACATCTTTCGCAGCTGTCAGCGCACCCGACATATCTAGCCCGCGTGGCTGCGTAGCGTTTCTAACACATCCTCGACATGGCCTTTGACGCGGACTTTTGGCCAGACATGAACAATCTTGCCGTCCGGTCCAATCAGGAATGTCGAACGCTGGATGCCCATATAGGTTTTGCCGTACATGGATTTCTCGACCCAAACGCCATAGTCCTCTGTAACGCTACCTTCTAGGTCAGCGCCTAAGACAACGCCCAAATCATGTTTGGCGATAAAGTTGTCATGCTTTTTCACGCTATCGCGAGAGACACCGACGATCTCGGCATTTAGGGCCGCAAAATCCGATATATGCGCTGTAAAGCCGACGGCCTCTGTTGTGCAGCCTGGCGTGTTGTCTTTTGGATAGAAGAACAAGACGAGATATTTTCCAGCATAATCCGACAGCGACACAGTCGTGCCACCATCTCGGGGCATGGAAAAATCTGGGGCGGTATCTCCGACAGCGATTTTGGACATAGGACAATTCTCTTTTGCTAATGTAGTTGTAATGGCGAAGGTCGTGGATTTGTTTACGTCCCGCCTATAGGTCCCGATGCATCATGTCGCAAAATTATCGACACTATGAAACAGAGTGGACAGGTCACGGCTTGCGGGACCTTTGGGTCAGTGCGCCTATGCGCCGTCTGCGGAGATGGGGGCGGGTCGTTCTCTACCGCGCTTTTCGTTTGATTGGCGAGATTATTGGGGTCCTGATGACCCTTGGGATTGCGGTGTTGTTTATCCTCTCCGTCGTCCTCGCACGGCAATCAACAGACCTGACTTTATTGCGTCCGAATCTCGAACTTTGGTTTGCGGATGCCTTTGACGGGCAAGGTGCTTCATTTGAGCGGTTGAATGTCGAGTGGTTGCCGGCCACGGACGGGTTTGTCGTCGCGGCTGATGATATTCTTATTCGGGATAAGAACGGTGAAACGATTGAACGTTTCGAGCGATTCCGTGCAACACTGTCCGGTCGTCCGGATCGACTGGAACGTCCACAGCTCGAAACCCTAGACATCACGGGTGGCGTCGTCAGCTATGTCGAAACGGCAGAGGGCGACATCACAATTGGCCTTGGCGCTCCAGACAAGGTCGGACGCGTCGGGCCCGTCTATCACAGTAATGCGGACAGCCCTCTGGCAGAACGTCCCCAACTCGACTCGCTAGAGATGATACGCATCCAGAATGCCCAAGCCTATGTTCGCAATGCGCGCTCTGGCGTCGATATGGTCCTTGAGATCGATAACCTAAGTTCTGATTTTACGACGCAAGACAGATATGTGCTGGGCGCGACGGGCCGTGTGGCACAATCACGTGGAGATGCGGCGTTCAACCTGCGTGCCATCGTGAGTGAGACTTTAGACAATGTCGTCGCCTCAGCCACGCTAGAGGATGTCAGACCTTCTGCAGCGGCTCCAACGCGCGGCCGATTACGTGCGCTACGCGGTCTGGATGCACCCACGGACTTAGAGCTGAACATTGATTTTGACCGTGAGACAGGGCTTCGCAGCGCAGATATTGACCTTGCTGTGGATCGCGGGTCGCTGAGCGTTGAGCGCGACGGGGAAGTGCAGACTTACCCGTTCGAGCAATTCCGAACGATTGCGCAGCTGGACCCCGGTGCAGAGCGGATGAATATCTCGCGCTTTGACCTGCAATCAGACCGCTTCGGATTTAATGCGACAGGTGTCCTCTCAGAACTGGGTAAGCTGAATGATGGGGACATCAATTCCTCGCCCCTGTTCGATTTAGCGGCGAAAGACATCACGGTGGACCTAACGCCACAGCTAGAAGCCCCGCTTCTGTTTGAGGTCATCGAGATGACGGGACGCGCGGATGTGGATGCCCGCAGCCTGTCGCTGGACCGTTTCCTTGCACAGCTGGATGGGACCGAAATTTCTGGCGAAGCCCAGCTCGCACTCGATACAGAGAACCGTCTGAACACATTAGTTCTGAACGGCCAGACCAACAAGGCATTGTTGCCCCGCACGCTTATGTCGATGTGGCCGCCAGAGCTGATCGGTGGGGCGCGTCGCTGGATCGTGCGATCCATTCAGGGTGGACAGTTGGAAAACGTCCGCTTCACGGTCAATCTGGACGAGACTTTTTTCGCCGCAGGCGACATCAATACATTATTCGACAGTCCCGATCCGTTTACCGAGCGCCTGACCATCGCTTTTGACGTCACAAATGGGGATGTCCGCTATGTTGAAACAATGCCCCTCGCAAAGGGCGTGACTGCTCAGGGGTCGATAGCCAATAATCAGCTGTCCTTGGCTTTTCAGGGCGGGACGGTTGGGACGGCCTCAATACAAGACGGAACCGTTTCTATCCCGAGGCTTCTGCCCAAAGGGGGGGACCTGATCGTCACAGCGCGCGGCTCGGGAGAGGCGGCAGAGATGCTGCGTCTGGTCGATAACCCGCCATTCGGTTTTGCCCAGCGTTATAGTGTCGATCCGGCAAAGTTGGGCGGGCGTGGGAATGTGGAACTCTCCATCACGCGGCCCTTGTTGGAATTTTTTGAACGCTCCCGCATTACCTATGCCGTCAGTGGTGACTTCACGGATGTTGTCGCCCCGTTCGAGCTGGGCGGTTATCCCATAAAAGACGGGGCCATCCGCATGGAGGCCGTGCCGCAAGCCTTTACATTGTCAGGACCTGTAACCTTTGGCCCGTGGCGAACAGATATGCGTTGGAAAGAGACATTCGGAGCGGAGGCCGGGCCCACAGAGTATGCCATTTCTGGGGTCGTCGATGCCGATGTTTTGGACGGGTTCGGTCTAGGCTCACGCGGAGTTTTTGCGGGTGAAGCCGCCGTAACGGTGACGGCGACGGGTCAGGGCATGGATATCGCAACGGCGCAAGTGTCTGCCGATTTGGGAGAGGCTGAGCTTAGCCTCGGCGATATCTGGGCAAAGCCGCAGGGCTTGCCAGCCAGCCTCACGGGCGCGTTTCAGCGTGGCCCGAAAAACGAATTGCGCCTCTATGATATCGCCATGCAAGCGGATGGTTTATCCTTGGGCGGCGAGGCCTGGCTCGATCAGAATCTGCGCCTCATCTCGCTTGATCTGCCACAGCTGAACATTGACGGTTTGATCAATGGCGCAATGAAAGTTGCACCGGATAGCTCTGCAGAACGACTCTCCGTCAAAATCGACACGCAGATGTTGGACGTCTCGCCATGGACGCAAAACGCGTTTGCCACGCGCGAAAGTGGGTTGGACATTCCCTTACTCCTGACAGGGCAAGTAGATCGGCTGATTCTCGATCCGGACTATCAAGTCGATGATGCCCGGGTTTTATTTTCGCACAGCGGCAAAGTCGTGGAAAGCGCGCGCCTGAAAGCCACAGCCGAAGACGGACCGCTCTCGGTAGAGCTAATCACGGCAGAGAATGGTGACCGTAATGTCGAGGTTACCGTCCCAGATGCATCGAAAGCTCTGAGCGCTTTTCTGGGGTTGGCAAGTACACGCGGTGGCGCGTTATCACTGACGGCGGAATTACCGCCCGCAGGCGAAGACGGGGCCTTTTTGGGTCGCGCAGACATTCGGGACTTCCGCCTGAAACAAGCCCCCGTGATGGCAAAGCTCTTATCTTTGGCATCTCTTACAGGGTTGTCGGATACGCTTGCGGGTGAGGGGATGCAGTTTGATCGTTTTACGATTCCCTTCTCGATCCTCGGTGATGAGATCGCGGTGCGTGACGCGCGCCTATACGGCCCAGCACTGGGCATGACGGGGGACGGTGATATCAATCTCGACCTACGTGTGATGGATTTTGATGGCACGCTTGTGCCGTCCTACACGGCAAACTCCTTGCTGGGCGGGATTCCTGTTTTGGGCGACTTGTTTACGAGCGAGAAAAAAGGCGGACTTATCGCGCTAACCTATACGGTGAGTGGCCCGTTCGAGCAGACGCAGATTGCGATCAACCCGTTGTCTGCCCTGACGCCCGGTTTCTTGCGCGGGATTTTTAAGAATGAGCGCGATGCCTTGCCAGAATCTGAGCGGGAGAAAATCGAGGACATTGCGCCACCGCCCCAACCTAGAGAGTAGGCTAAACAGGCTTTAGGAGCGCGTGCTTCTTCTTGCCGACAGAAATCTTGGCAACGCCATCGACCAGATCAGCCTTTGATAACGTCTGCGTATGCGCTTCAACTTTCAAATCATTCAGCTTCAGCGCACCTTGCTTGATATGCCGCCGGGCTTCGCCGTTTGAACCGGCTAAGCCGACCAAAGTCGCTGCGGTCAACACACCCAAGCCATCGAATTCTGCCATCGGAATATCAACCGTATGAAGCCCTGCGGCCGTTGTGCCTTCGACGAAAGTTTGTTGGGCCGTGGCTTCCGCCGTTTTGGCTGCCTCTGCGCCATGCAGCAATGTTGTTGCAGCATTGGCGAGGGCGACTTTGGCCTGATTGATCTCGGCGCCTTCAAGGGCTTCTAGCGAAGCTATCTCGTCCTCAGTTAAATCGGTGAAGAGGCGCAAGAACTTTCCAACATCGGCATCTTCCGTATTTCGCCAAAATTGCCAATATTCATAAGGGCTTCGGACATAGTCCTGACCTAATGATACGTCAGCATTCAGCCAGACAGCGCCATCCGCCGTCTTGCCCATCTTCCCGCCAGACGCCGTTGTGATCAGCGGCGTCGTAAAGCCGTAGCATTCGCCGCCTTCCATCCGCCGTGTCAGGTCCACACCTGTCGTGATATTGCCCCATTGGTCCGAGCCGCCCAGCTGTAAACGACAGCCATGGCGACGATAAAGCTCGACGAAATCATAGCTCTGCAAAAGCGGGTAGTTGAACTCAAGAAACGTCATGGGCTGTTCGGTTTCCAACCGCCGTTTGACCGTATCCATCGTCACCATGCGGTTGATCGTAAATTCTGTGCCGACCATGCGCAGAAATTCGAGGTAGCCAAGACCCGACAGCCAATCGTCATTATCGACCATGATCGCTGCATTTGGACCGTCAAAGTTGAGGAATTTGGCAAAGACCTGCCGGATGCCGGCTTTATTGGCGTCGATCTGCTCTTGGCTAAGCATCTGACGGGATTTGTCTTTACCCGAAGGATCACCGATCTTCGTCGTGCCGCCGCCGAGCAAAACGATCGGCGTGCCGCCAGATTGCTGCAAGTGACGCAGCATCATGATCTGAACGAGCG
>CAYPWW010000031.1:12423-26018 GCA_964414555.1 uncultured Algimonas sp. | reverse complement strand
GATTTTGAATCCCGCGCGTCTACCAATTCCGCCACACCCGCTTACAGTAGATGCGCCCTATGCAAAAAGCCGCTGGCGTCGTCAAGGATTTCGACCATAAGGCCTGTGTTAATCTTGCACGCCTAAGGAGCCCTGTATGAAGGGCCATCTCGCATTTTTGGATCGCTGGTATGAATCAGTGAAACGCGCCGCGCGGCATCGTCGTGCCACGCCGATCCTCTGCGCGGTGTCTTTTGCCGAGAGCTCATTCTTCCCTATCCCCGTGGACGTAATGATTATCCCGATGGTTCAGGCGCGGCCAGAACGCTGGTGGCAGATCGCAGGCTTGGCGGCGATTTTCTCCGTCTTGGGCGGGATCTTTGGATATATGCTGGGCATGTTGTTCTTTGAGACCGTCGCAGGGCCGATGCTGGACGCTTTGGGCAAGACCGAAAAGATGGAGAGCTTTCGCGGGTCCATCAATGAAAATGGCGCGCTTTGGGTTTTTGGCGCAGGCTTCACGCCCTTCCCTTATAAAGTCATCACGATCATGAGCGGCGCCGTCCCGGTTAGTTTCGGTATATTCGTTGCCGCCTCGACCCTATCGCGGACATTGCGGTTCATGGCAGTGGCTGGGATCGTGCGAATTTTCGGCGCGACGGCAGAGCGTTGGATGAAAGAGCATTTCGCCTTGTTCACCTTTGGCTGCTTTGGCCTGCTAGCCGCGATGTGGTTCGGCTATAAGGCGTTAGCCGGACATTAAGCCGACCGTCCGAGCAAAGCCGTAATCCGCGAAGGTCCGTTCCCGCGCAGGGGTTGTTTTCGGCCCGATCAGAAAGGCCGTGTCCATTCGCTCTGGCACATTCCGAGCAGGGATTTCAGACAATACGCTGTCCACGCGTCGCGCGATGGCGGCCCCTGAATCAATCCAACGCACAGATTGTCGGGACGCGGCGCGCAACTCTTCGGCCAGTAAGGGAAAATGCGTGCAAGCCAGTACAACCGCATCCACATCCGCGCCATGGCGGCCAGAAAACAGCGGCGCCAGTTCAGCTTTGATGACCTGTGGATCAACGGCCTCTCCCGCCAGTTTGGCTTCGGCCTCTGCGACCAACCGCGTCGAGCCTCGCAAGAGGACATGACAATCGCTGGCGAAATCCGCGATCAGGCGGTCGACATATTTCCGGCGCACCGTGCCCGGCGTGCCAAGAACGCCGATGGTGCGTGTGCGGCTTTGTTGAGCCGCAGGTTTAATCGCGGGAACAACCCCGACGACTGGCACATCCAAAGCGGCGCGAATCCCGCGCAGCGCTGTGGTCGACGCCGTGTTGCAAGCAATCACGACAACATCCGGGTCCAGCATTTGTGTCAAAGTCGCCAGCAAGCCCGGCAGGCGCGCGCGCAGCTGGGCCTCGCTTTTGTTCCCATAGGGGCGAAAGGCGTCATCGGCGACATAGGATTGATGCAGGTTTGGTAAGCGCTTGCGCAGCTCTGCCACGACGGACAAACCGCCGACACCGGAGTCGAAAACAAGCGCGTGATGTCCTGAGATGGGGCTCATGTTTCGGTCTGTGCCGCAACAGCGTGACCAAATCGTGAAATTTTCAAGGCCGCTTTAAAGACGGCGATTAATATGGCCCATCTTTCGCCCGGGCCGGACCTCTTGCTTGCCATAGAGGTGCAGTCGTGCGCCAGGCTCCGCCGCGAGCTTGGCGGCGTCCGCAACATCGTCTCCGATCAGATTGGTCATAGTCACGGGATGGGTCGGCATTGCATCGCCGAGGGGCCAGCCCGCGACAGCGCGAATATGTTGCTCAAACTGATCCGTGCAGCCCGCGTCTTGGGTCCAATGACCAGAATTATGCACACGCGGCGCGATCTCGTTCACGATCAGCGCCCCGTCTGCCATCTGGAAAAACTCGACCCCGATGACACCAACATAACCCAACCGATCAAGGATACGCTTCGCCATCATGGCGGCCGCGCCATCATCGTGATCGGCGGGGGCTGTACTGCTGTGCAAGATATGATTGCGGTGCACATTTTCCGTCAGCGGATAGGCCGCGACCTCACCGTCCGCACCGCGCGCCGCCACAACCGAGACTTCGCGCGCAAATGCGACGAAGCCTTCTAGGATCAAACCATGTGTATTCGCGTCGCCACCGAGCTGAGCATAGGCGGCGTCCAGCTCTGACATATCGCGCAAAATCACTTGTCCCTTGCCGTCATAGCCAAAGCGACGTGTCTTTAGCACACACGGGAAATGTAGCCGTTTCACGGCGCGGCGCAGATCGTGAATATTGGCAACATCTGCAAAAGGCGCGACGTCAACGCCGACGTCTTCGCGCAGGAAAGTTTTCTCGCGTAGGCGATCTTGCGCCACATCCAAGGCCTGCGCAGCGGGGCGAAGGACAGAGCGCGACGCGGCCGCTTTCGCTGTCACGGCAGGGACGTTTTCGAACTCATAGGTCACGACATCGCACTGGCTGGCAAAGCCCAATACGGCCTCGGCGTCTTCATATTCTGCGACAGTGATCTGTCCTGACACATTGGCGGCAGGACACTCTGCTACGGGTGAGAAAATATGGATATTCAGACCCAGTCGCGCGGCAGCCAGTGCCAGCATACGGGCGAGTTGTCCCCCGCCCAAAATGCCGATGGTCGCCCCACGGGGCAGCGGGTCATGGCCAGGCGTCATCTCCTTAGCCCTGCGGGTCTGTGCCAACGGACGCCGTTTGTGCAGCGCGCCACGCCCGCAAACGTTCAGCCAAATCAGAGTCTGAGAGCGCCAAGATTGCCGCCGCCATCAGCCCCGCATTTTTCGCGCCAGCTTTGCCAATCGCCAATGTTCCAACCGGAATACCGCCGGGCATTTGTGCAATCGATAAAAGGCTGTCCATACCGGAGAGCGCTTTGGATTCCACCGGCACGCCCAGGACGGGGAGCTGTGTCATAGCTGCGCACATGCCGGGCAAATGCGCCGCACCGCCCGCACCGGCGATCACGACTTTGACGCCGTTCTGTTCAGCCGTTTTGGAAAACTCGACCAACCGGTCCGGCGTGCGGTGCGCGGATACGACTTGCGTATCATAAGGCACATCGAGCGCATCTAAGACCTCTGCGGCATGAGACATGGTCGGCCAGTCACTGGTCGAACCCATAATGATGGAAATTGGGGCTGTGTCGGATTGGGCCACGCGATGGCTCCTCTTACAAGAAGCGGTTTACTTTAGTCGTCACCCCCGCCCGGTCAATAGCTTGGACTTGCAATCAGAGGACGAAAAAAAACCTCGCATTGGGGCTTTCTTAACGCCGCATCGGGTAAGCATATGGTCAAGCTATGACAACTCCGACCCTTATATCTGCGCCGTCACGTTTAAATCGTGTCCTTCAAGATGGGACCGGGGCGTTTCATATGCGCCATCCGCAGGCCGATTCTGCGCTGCGAGATCAGAATATAGAACTCTCAGATGAGGTAGCGCGCCTGCGCCTGCGTGTGTTGGAATTGGAACGCGCCGCCGATACGGACCCACTCGTGCCTGTTTATAATCGCCGCGCATTTCTGCGCGAGATCGCGCGCGCGCAGACGGTGATGGAACGCTATGATATGTTATCCTCCGTTTTGTTCTTTGACTTGAACGGGTTCAAAGCCATCAATGATCGGTATGGTCACGGCATTGGCGATTTGCTGCTGCGCCAGATCGGCAATGTGTTGATGGCGGGCGTTCGCGATTGCGATATGGTCGCACGACTGGGCGGCGATGAATTTGGCGTCTTACTGTTCAAGACAGATCAAAAACTGGCCAAGATGAAGGCCGCGACCCTCGCGTGTCGGATCGCCGAACAACAGGTCGAAATGCCAACAGGTGCCGTCAAAGTCACCGCCGCTTGGGGCACGTCACCGTGTGAGCCAGGTGACACGGTCGAGCAGGTTTTGGACCGCGCCGACCGCGCCATGTATATGAGCAAACGCGCCCGCGACTGATCCGCATTGCGGCGCGACGCCAAACGCGTCATACCCTGCCCATGACCTACACCCTCTACGCCGCAGACGTCTCGCTGTTTTCTGGTAAAGCGCGCGCTTATTTGCGTTGGAAAGGCGTGGATTTCGTCGAGGTCGCGCCGACGGCCGACATAATGAAATCCGTGCTACTGCCCACGATTGGCTGGCCTGTCATTCCCGTGCTGGGCCTGCCCGATGGGACGTTAATTCAGGACACGGGCGACATTATCGCACATATCGAGGCGACGCATCCGGGGCCGAGTGTTTATCCCGACGGCCCCGTTCAGCGCTTCGTGACGGAGCTGCTGCATACTTACGCGGATCAGTGGCTGACCCTGCCCGCCATGCATTACCGTTGGAACCATAATGAAGCGTGGGTGCTGGAAGAGTTTGGACGGCTGGCCGCGCCGGACGCTGACCGCGAAACACAGATCGCGATTGGCACAAAACGCGGCGCGATGTTCCGCGCCATGGTTCCGGCATTAGGCGTCACGCCAGAGACCGCACCTGCGATCGAGGCGAGCTATCTCGCTTTCTTGGACGGGCTGAACACTCTCTTACAGCGTTATAATTTCCTCTTTGGCGGACGACCAACGCTGGCAGACTTCGCGCTTTATGGCCCGCTTTACGCGCATCTGTATCGTGACCCCGCCAGTGGTGCGATCATGAAAGAACACGCGCCTCATGTTGCCGCGTGGGTCGAGCGCCTGCGCAGTGGTGATTACACCGAGACAGCGCTTGTAAAAGAGGATTGGATTTTAGAGGGTTTGCTGCCTCTACTCCGCCGTCACCACCGAGAGCATTTGCCCGTTCTACAAGCCACGAATAATTTGCTCGCCAAAGTCTCAGGCGACACGCTGCCGCGCGTTTTGGGCATGGTGCCGTTCAGTGTTGAGGGCGTCGAGGGCAAAACCATCGCCCGACCTTTCTCCCTCTTCCGGCTGCAAGCTGCATTAGATATTTACAGCGAAATGTCCGCAGACGATCGCGCCCGCGCGGATACACTCTTGGACGCGACACAGGGTGCCGCATTGAAAACTTTCTTGCTATCCAAACGATTAGCGCGTCGCGATTACAAACTCTGCCTCGCTTAATGCGGGAACGTCCCCGCCCCTCACAGGTTACACGGATATGAAACTATACGCCCTGCCCGGAACTTGCGCGCTTGCGCCCAATATCGCCGCCCTCTGGGCCGACGCGCCGATAGAACTCATCTGCCTCGAACGCGGGGATCAGAAAGGCGAGGATTATCTGGCGATCAACCCCAAGGGCCAAGTCCCTGCGCTGGTCTTTGAAGACGGTGACGTCCTGACAGAAGCCACCGCGATCTTGACCTATATCGGGGCGGCCTTTGGCAAGAACCCCGAATATGCACAGGATCAGCCCCTCGGCCGGAAAGAGGCCGAAGCCCTGTCTTATCTCTCGTCCGAGGTCCACGCGACGTTCAAATGTCATTTCGCCCCGCACCTCTTTGCAAACAGCAATGCGACCGAACGCGCCGTGCGGCACAAGGCTTATAAGCGGCTCGACAAAATGTTTACGCAATTAAATGCGCAGGTCGGCGCAACAGATGGGCCATGGTTGCTGGCCAAGAAATCCTATGCCGATGCCTATCTTTATATCGTCATGCGTTGGGTCGAAAAGACGCCGCTGTCTCTCTCAGATTATCCAGCCTTAGACTCCCATCAAAAACAGATGGAAGTGGACCCGAAAGTTCTCGAAGCCCTCGCACGGCAAAACATGATACCTGCAGGCTAGGCCTCAACACAGGCACCCTGATCAGGGATATATATGTGAATCCTTTGCGGGCAGGCAGAAGATCTAGCTGAAAAAAGAGATTTACTTTTGGTAAGGATATGTGGATGCCAGAGGTGTTTTTCACTTTTCAGTATCGCCGGAGGCTACCCTTGTTAAAATTTATTATTCCCGCTGCGCTTATGGCTGCAGCTTCGACACCTGCCTTCGCACAAGACATGCGAAAAAATCTTACCGCTCAGGAAGTGAGCCAGATGCTAAGAAATGATGGATATACATCCGTCGAAATTCTTGACGAAGAAGCCATTCGCCTACGCGTTGACGGCACAAATTACCTTGTCGTGCTGTTCGACGATGGTGACTTGCAAATGTATATGGGCTTGAGCGGCGATGCTTCGCTCAGCGAAATCAATGCGTGGAACCGGGACAAGCGCCTGTCGCGAGCTTACATCGACAAAGAAGGCGATCCCGTGATCGAGGCTGATCTTCTCGCGGATCAAGGCATAACTGATTCGCAGTTCAGCAATTTTGTCGACGTCTTTCTGATGTCAGCAAATGCGTTCAGAGAGCACGTCAACTAAAGCGCTTTAATGATCTCCTCGACCATCTTCTTGGCATCCGACAACAACATCATGGTGTTGTCGGCGTAGAAGAGATCATTGTCGATGCCTGCGTAACCCGGCGAAAGCGAGCGCTTCACGAAGAGGACAGTGTTCGCTTTTTCCACATCCAAAATTGGCATGCCGAAAATCGGGCTCTGCGGATCAGTTTTCGCCGCAGGGTTCGTGACATCATTCGCACCAATCACGAATGCCACATCAGCATTAGAAAATTCTGAGTTGATGTCTTCCAGCTCGAACACTTCGTCATAGGGGACGTTGGCTTCGGCCAGCAGGACATTCATGTGACCCGGCATCCGACCCGCGACGGGGTGGATCGCATAGACGACATCAACGCCTTCTTCTTTCAACGTATCCGCCATTTCACGTGTGGCATGTTGGGCCTGCGCAACGGCGAGGCCATAGCCCGGCACGATGATAACTTTGGAAGCGTTCTTCATGATGAAGGCCGCGTCTTCGGCAGAGCCGCGTTTGACGGGGCGCTGTTCCTTATCGCCCGACGCCGCAGCGGTATCACCGCCAAAGCCACCGAGAATGACAGAGATGAAACTGCGGTTCATGGCCTTGCACATGATGTAAGACAGGATCGCACCCGAAGACCCGACCAGTGCCCCAACAATAATCAGCGCAAGATTGCCGAGCGTAAAGCCCAGCGCGGCAGCGGCCCAACCTGAATAGCTGTTCAACATCGATACGACGACGGGCATATCCGCGCCGCCAATCGGGATGATCAACAGGAAGCCGATCGCGAATGTCGCGGCCAGCAGCGCCCACATCATCCACGGCTCTGACCCGCCAGACTTCATCAACATCCCGATCAACACGGCGATGCCGAGGCCAAGCGCAATATTGATCAGGTGCCGCGCGGGCAGCAGGATTGGCGCGCCGGACATATTGCCGTTCAGCTTGGCAAAGGCGATGACAGAGCCGGAAAACGTGATCGCCCCAATCCCTGCGCCGAGCGCAAGTTCTAGAAGTGAGCCGGGTTTGATTGTGCCGAGATCGCTGAGGATCCCAAAATCGCTAGGCGAGAAGAACGCGGCGACGGCGACCAACACAGCTGCGAGACCGACGAGGCTATGAAACGCCGCCACGAGTTGCGGCATATCCGTCATCGGAATTTTCTTCGCGATAAACGCGCCCAAAACACCACCGACGACCAGTCCGCCAAGGCTGATCATCAAGCCTGTCGCGCCCATGCCGGACACCAACAACGTCGTGATGATCGCAATCGCGATACCGATCATGCCGAACGTGTTGCCTCTGCGCGATGTCTCGGGCGAGGACAGGCCCCGCAATGCGAGGATAAACAGAACCGCCGAGACAGTATAGAGAACGGCAGCGACGTTGGCTGAGAGTTGCGGCAACATCTATTTCGCCTTCTTCTTATACATGGCGAGCATGCGTTGGGTGACGAGGAAGCCCCCGAAAATATTCACGGCACAGAGCGCGACGGCCAGAGCGCCCGCCCAAGTCGAGATACCCGACCCACCGGCTACACCTGCGCCAACTGCGATCAACGCGCCGACAATAATGACCGAAGAAATCGCATTCGTCACCGCCATCAAGGGCGTATGCAAAGCGGGAGTCACGGACCAGACAACGTAATAACCAACGAAAATCGCCATGACGAAAATCGCCAGTTGAAAGACAATGGGCGAAACGGCCGCGCCGCCCGCCATGATCAGGAGTGCACTCATGATGTAAGCCTCTCATGCACGACAGCGCCGTCACGCGTCAGAGCGCAGCCGCTGATGATTTCATCGTCCCAATCCGGTGCATAGCTGCCGTCTTCGGCGGTCACGAGTGGGAGGAAATTTTTGATATTGCGCGCAAACATGTTGGACGCGTCAGCCGCCATTCGCGACGGCCAGTTCAGATGACCAACAATATGTACGCCGTTTTTCGTCGTGACGATTTCGCCCGCTTTCGCGCCTTCAACATTGCCGCCGCGTTCCACCGCCAGATCGACGAGGACCGAGCCCGGCTTCATTGTGTCGAGCATAGCTTTCGTCACGAGGACCGGTGCCGCGCGTCCAGGGATCAGCGCCGTTGTGATAACGATGTCCTGCTTGGCGATATGTGTTGCTGTCAGCTCTGCCTGTAACGCTTGATATTCCGCGCTCATTTGTTTGGCGTAACCACCTGCCGTTTCGGCGGCTTTGAATTCTTCGTTTTCCACCGCGACAAATTTCGCGCCGAGAGAGGCGACTTGTTCTTTGGTGGCGGGACGCACATCCGTCGCCGTTGTCACAGCGCCCAGACGTCGCGCCGTCGCGATGGCTTGCAAGCCAGCAACACCCACGCCCATGATAAAGGTCTTGGCCGGAGCAATCGTGCCCGCCGCCGTCATCATCATCGGAAACGCGCGACCGTAAATCGCGCCTGCTTCAACAACGGCGCGGTATCCCGACAGGTTTGATTGCGAGGACAACACATCCATAGCCTGCGCGCGGGAGATACGAGGGATATAATCCAAAGCATAAGCCGTGACGCCCGCTTTTGCGCAAGCTTTGGCAAAGGCGGGATCATCCGTGGCGTTTAACACGCCCATGATGCCGGCCCCCTTTTTCATACCCGCAACAAGTTTGGCATTTCCGCCCGTGACAGAGAGAATAAGGTCAGCGCTTTTCACGGCGGCAGTATTTGTCGCCGCGAGGGTTGCGCCCGCGTCTTTATACATTGCGTCTGAAAAGTCGGCTTTCGCACCGGCGCCTTTGACAACAGAGACCGTATGTCCATCTTTTATATAGCCTGCGACAGTGTCGGGTGTGGCGGCGACGCGACCTTCGGCATGGGTTTTACCCGCAAGGGCAACATCATTCAGAACGGAGAGCTTCACGCTTTATGCCATCAAGCCGATAAGGAAGCAGAAAATCGCAACAACAATCGCCAAACCAACAAGTGCAGCATACCAAGCCGCCTTTAACTTCAGCACGGCGCCGATAACAAAGCCCAAGATAAGCGTAATGAGCAGCGCCGTTGGCCAACCCATGCCCAAAGCGAAAACAAGTGTCGGCATGATCACAACCAGCGCAACCAAAGCCCCGCCATAAATTGTCCCACCCATGAAACCTGAAAAGGTACCTGCCTGCGCATCGACCTTCATTTCGCCGCGTGTGTAATTCGAGGATCCGCCAGCCATGATTTTGTTCCGTTGTTGCTGTCTATGTTGGCTCTCGCGCTATCACTTTTGAGTAAAAGCGACAAGTCCGCGCTCTATTATAGCTGCTCGCGAAACGCTTAATTGGTCTGGCCAATTAAGCAGGGGCTGTCAATCGCTTTCAAAACAGATTTGACTCTTTCTTTACCCTGTTTCCGAACCAGAAATTCACCGCTCCTGTCCCATAGCAGGTCGAGACAAATTTTGCGGGTGAGCCAATTATGGGCAAGACAGTATTGATTGTGGATGACGATCCAACACAGCGTCGCCTGTTACAGGCCGTTGTCGAGAAATCGGGTTTTTCCACGCTGCAAGCTGGGGACGGGGATAGCGCCTTGGCCATGGCGTTGGGCGCGGAAAGCGACCGCGTGCATGTCATGCTGTTAGATCTTGTTATGCCGGGTCGCGACGGCATGGAGACGTTGGTCGAACTGGCCAAAAAGCGTCCTGACCTACCCGTCATCGTATTAACCGGCAAAGGCTCTATTGATGCCGTTGTGCAAGCGATGAAAGCGGGAGCACGTGATTTTGTTGTCAAACCGGCCGCGCCGGAAAGAATTATTGTCAGCCTGCGCAACGCGCTGGATGTCGGCAATCTTGTCGGTGAAGTGAAACGTCTGAAGAAGACGGCGACGGGCGGCCTGTCCTTTGACGATCTGATCGGCAATGCGTCGTCTATGCGCTCCGTTGTGGCGATGGGCGAGCGCGGTGCACGGGCCAATATCCCGATCCTGATTACGGGCGAGTCCGGCGTCGGCAAGGAAGTCATCGCCCGCGCCATCCAAGGTGCCAGCGAGCGATCCGACAAACCTTTTATCACCGTCAACTGCGGTGCGATCTCCGAGAGCCTCGTCGAGAGCATTCTCTTTGGTCACGAAAAGGGTAGCTTTACGGGGGCGAATTCCAAACACCTCGGTAAATTCCAAGAGGCCCATACGGGGACCTTGTTCTTGGACGAAGTCGGCGAACTGCCCCTTGAAATGCAGGTCAAATTGCTGCGTGTCTTGCAAGAGGGCGAAGTCGATCCAATTGGTTCCAAACGCACTGTGCCTGTCGACGTCCGCATTATTAGCGCGACGAACCGCGATCTGGCCGAAGCCGTGAAAGACGGAACGTTCCGCGAAGACCTGTATTACCGTCTAAATGTTTTCCCAATTGCTGTGCCGCCTCTGCGCGAACGGCGCGAGGATATTGGCGCGCTGGTCGAGCATTTCATTCGCCGCATAAATGCGAATGAACGCATGAGCGTGACAGGCGCCAGCGCAGACACGCTGGAATTGCTGAAAGCGCATGATTGGAAGGGCAATGTTCGCCAGCTGGAAAATACAATTTTCCGCGCGATGATCCTCTCCGATGGGCACATGTTGCGCCCGCAGGACTTCCCGCAGATTTCAGGTCTGACGCCGGGCCTAGAGCCTGCTCCGTCAGAGCGTGATCCGCTGGCCGCACTCTCTGAAGTGCTCCCAGAGGCGCAAGAAATCGATAGCGCCGTTAGTGTGATGGACCGCGATGGCCACCTGCGCACTTTGGAGCAAATCGAACGCGATCTGATTGAATTCGCGATCCAGAATTATTCCGGACACATGTCCGAAGTTGCGCGCCGTCTCGGGATTGGCCGCTCAACCCTTTACCGCAAAGTGCGCGAACATGAGCTGGACGTCGAAGACGTTCGTTCTGCCTAATTAATAAAGTCGTGGGGACTGTAAAATGACGAAACGTATTTATCTGGGCGGTGCTGCGGCGCTTGCCATGTTGATCGCCCTGCCCGTGACTGCGGGACAGCATAATGGTCTACGCGGAGCGTTTAACGCGCCCGTCCCAGCGGCACAGGCTTATGTGCAAGCCGGCACTTGGCAGCAGGCACGCCTGCAGCAACAAATGCAGTATAATCGCGGATATGCGCCAGCCGGCATGGCCGTTCCATCCCATGGCTATACCGCCGCACCGCAATATGTGCGCGTCAATCCGCAAGGCTATGCCCCGGAAAAACTGGGCGTCAGCAGCTATGAATCCACCCGTCCAAAACTGGCTGGATTGCGCGGGCTCTCTGCGCCGCGTTCTGTGCGCTATGACCGCAAAGCTGCTAGCGAGTTTGACCGTCGTTATGTCGTCGGCGGAACGACCGTGCGGACAAATGCCCTGCACACACGCGACATGCTGGACTGGCAGGAAAACACAACTGGCAAGACGATGACCCTATTGGCCAATCGCGCCAATGGCACGCTGGCAGATAATTCGCTTTATATTGGTGCAGGTTTTCAGGGTGGTTTGAAATATCAGAAGACTTCGGTTGACGGACAATTCCCGATCCTGTCGCGCTTCCCTTTCTTTAGTGATCGTACGGATGATAGCGCTGGCGTCTTTGCCATCGACCATGCTGCGCTGTCTTTCACCTCGACCTTTGGAGACTGGACGACTGTTTACTTGCAGCCCGAATATTCCGAGACAGAATATGGCCGCGATCAGGACGAGTTCCAGCTGCGCAAAGCTTTCGTCGTCTTTGGTGATTTGGAGAAGACGCCATTCTATGCTGCCTTTGGCCGCAAGACGATCGATTTCGGTAACTTCGACAGCTACAACGCGTTTACCCATAATGAAGGCGCGCATTATTTCTGGGCCGTCTCTGACCAACCCGTGCTGGAATTAGGCCTGTATTCTAACGGCTTTAAACTGACAGGTTCGGCGTTCTCCGCTGGACGTCAGCTGCGCGTTGCGCTGGCGGGTGAAGAAAACAACCTCGGCAATTACGCATTTAATGCTGAGAAAGAATTCCGCTTTGGCCAGGACAATCGCAAAGCCTTTACTCTCGGCGGCGGTTATCTGCATGACTCGATTTATCGTGATAACTGGACGGCGCATACCTTCCAAGGTCGCAATAACGGCACGCCGCCTGCGAACTTCATCGAGTATCGCAATAGTCTCGTGAACGGCTTTGCAGAATATAATTCGCCGTTCTTTGATGCAATGGTCGAATATACAACGACGCTGAAACCTTGGGGTGCGGCCATTCCGCAAACGCCAGATGGCACACCATTGCCGCAATTTTTGGTCGATCCAGCGGGTTCAACGACAGATATTAATAACATCAACTTTGATGAAAACCTCTCGGTTCTCGTTGCGCAGGCTCGGATCAAACCGATGGTTGCCGGACGCCGCATGGCCATCGCCGCCGTCGGTAGCTGGGGCAACATCAGCGATGACACAGGCAATGTGAACGCCTTCGGTCAGCCGACCAGCTTTGAAAGCAATCAACAGCACGCGCTGTCGGTCGAATATCCGATCAATGACTACCTCGAGTTCGGCGCAGAATATGTCTATAATAAAGGCTTCATTCCCTTCGTCGCACCGCAGGTCGTCTCAAATGACGAGACCGAAGCCCATGCCGTCAATGTCGGCTTTAAGGCGCGCTTCTAGCGTTACAAATAGAGGTTGGGGCGCAACCCCAAGCTCCCACGGCGGCCCCCCAGCCATTTCGAAGGATGCGCGGGGCCGGTGTGCGATGGGGCGCGTCTTCGGGGGAGGACGCGCCCCCTTTTGCTTGCACGAATGAACCCTTGATTTGACCCGACGGGTCCCTTGCTCTACTCAAAATGACAACGCTGTCATTCATTGACGACATCTAAGGGATATTCATGTTCACGGCACGGGATCGATTGAAACTTTTGGCAGGCGGTGCGGCCTCTGCCCTGATAAGCGGATGCGGCGGTAGCAGCAGTAGCCCAACAGTCCCGCCCGTCATTGTGACCCCGCCAACCCCACCGACGCCCGTCACCTTCACCCCAACACCGGGGCAATTCAAAAACGCTTTTACGAATAACTTCCTGATCGGCGCGGCGGTGCAACGCAATCAAGTGGACAGTGCGACTGACGATCAAGCCATTCTGATCGATCAGTTTAATTCCATCACAGCCGAATATGAAATGAAGCCGGATATCATCGCGCCGACAGAAGGCGCGTATGATTGGAGCCGCCCTGATGCGCTGATTAATTTTGCAGAGGCGAATAATATCGCTTTGCGGGGTCACGCCCTGCTGTGGCATCTCACCACGCCGGACTGGATGCTGTCTGGCACGCC
>CAYPWW010000031.1:0-12323 GCA_964414555.1 uncultured Algimonas sp. | reverse complement strand
GGCATTGGCCATCAGATGCATGTCAATGTCAGCACACCTGCGTCTCAAGTCTTGGAAGCTCTGGATGATGTCGAGGCCGCCTTCATGGGGATGGAACAGCATATCACCGAATTAGACGTGTCCGTTTACAGCGATCCGGGCAGTTGCTTTTCTGATCAAACGGGCTGTCAGGCGGATTATGGCACAGCCATTCCAGCGACCGCGCTGCGCGATCAAGCGCAGCTCTACCGCGCATTATTTGAAGGTTTTAAAACCCGCACGAGTCTGACGTCTGTGACCGTCTGGGGCGTGTCCGACGCGCAAAGCTGGCTGGACCGCTATCCGATTGATCGGACGAACGCGCCGCTGCTCTGGGATCGTGACCGTGACGCTAAATCTGCCTTGCAGGCGATCCTGGATCCTGACTTCACGCCTTAATTCCGCGCGGTTCGGCCCAAAAATTGCAGAGATGTCGAGCGCAGGACAATAAGCCCCGCGCAAGGACAGATCATGAGCACACCAACCTTTACCGCACGCACGCGGCTGAAACTCCTTCTAGGGGGCGCGGCCACACTTGGGCTGTCCAGTTGTGGCGGTAGCGATAGCGCTCTTCCCACCGTGCCCGTCACCAGCGGTCCGACCTCACCCCTGCCCGCTGTCTTCAACCCAGCGCCCGGACAATTCCGCAACACATTTCGGGGTAAATTTGACGTCGGTGCCGCCGTGCAAACCTTTCAGATCAGCCGCAATACGGTCGACAGCCGCTTGCTAAAAACGCAGTTCAATTCGCTGACCGCCGAATATGAGATGAAGGCCAATATCATCGCCCCGACCCAAGGCGCATATGACTGGAGCGCACCAGATGCGCTGGTCGATTATGCGCAGGCCAATAATCTGCGCATCCGTGGCCATGCCCTGCTCTGGCACGAGAGCACGCCGGACTGGTTCTTGGCCGGCACGCCAGAACAAGTGAAAGCGCGATTGCAGACCTATATCACCGACGTGATGACGCGCTATCGCGGAAAAATTTACGCGTGGGATGTCGTCAACGAAGTTATCACGGATGATGATTTTGCAGAGGGTCCCTACCGCCGATCTAATTGGTGGGACGCATCCGGCGGAAATGCCGACTATATCGATTGGGCGTTCGAAGCCGCCCGTGCCGCTGACCCCGACTGTCAGCTGTTCATCAATGATTATGCGACTGAGCAAGCCGGCAAGCTGGGCCGTTATGTCGAGGTCATCAATGATCTGACGTCGCGCAATATCCCACTGGACGGTGTCGGTCATCAGTTCCACCTGAACGTTGACACGCTATCCGCCAATGTGTTGCGCGCCCTAGACCGGGTCGATGCGCAATTCTTGGGTTTAGACCAACATGTGACCGAGCTAGATATCTCGCTCTATAATGATCCGGGCAGTTGTTGGGAGACAGAGACGAATTGCGACGCTGATTACGCGGGCAATGTGCCCGACTCCATCACCCGCGTGCAGGCTCAACTCTTCCGCGATGTGTTCAACGGCTTTGCCGCGCGCCCTTCTGTGACATCTGTTTCGACTTGGGGCATCTCTGATCCGCAGAGCTGGCTGAACACACTCCCGACGCGCCGCACAAATGCGCCGCTGTTGTGGGACAATCTACGTTTGGCCAAGCCCGCCCTGCGCGCAATTTTGGATCCGAATTACGTCATCTGATCCTAAACACATCGTCATCTGCGAGACATCTCTCGCCTCTGTCTCGGCATAATCGCGCCGCATTTGGCGGGTGTCCTATGGGTTCATATCCACCCAACCCATAGGAGAGACGATATGAAACCGACACGTAAAACCACATGGATCGTGGCAGCCTTACTCGCCACAGCGAGTTCTGCGGCGGCAATGCAAGCCCCCGCGTTTTCCACACTAGACACCAACGCCGATGGCCAAGTCAGCTTTGACGAATATGCAGCCTATGCCTCGACAGACGGCAAAAGCCGGACCCTCGCCGCGCAAGAATTTACGCGACTGAGCCAAGGTGATGCCGTGCTGACGGAGGATGAATATATCTTCGTCGATATTCTGGCCGAGCAGCCTTATGCCTTCCAAAGCACGCCTGCCGCAGTCGTAGAAACCCCGGTCCTGTTTGACACAGCCGTCGCGGGAGAAGTGACCTATTCCGACACGCTGGACCCGGCAGAACAGCCGATCCCAGCCGAAGAAGGTGAGAATGATCTGCCGGAATTACGGGAGCCGATCGCACCGTCTGCGCCGGTTGAGGCTCCGATTGAGATGGACGCGCCAGAGGAAATGCTGGAGCCACTCGACCCCATCGAACCAGAAGAGTTCACCGAACCCATGGAGCCGATGCCGCTCGAGGTTGAACCCGACCTCTAATCTCTGACGACATCCCCCCGGGCGTTCGCAATGCAAATTGCGGACGCCTTTTTTGTACGGCTCGCTCAGTCTTTGACGATACGGAGAAAGGGTCGCTTTTTGCCGCTGAGGTTAGGCGACGGCGTATATTCAGGAATATAGGGTGCAGGCTTTGACGCAGCAGGCGCCGCCTCTACGACGGCAAGTTTCGGCGGCCCGACCTTGGTCGGTGGCGTCGGTGTTTCGTCTTCGAAATCGTCTTCGATATGACGCACGCGGGGTGTGAAGCTAGCTTTGCGTTTCGACTTGAACGAACTACGCGGCTTGTTCTCGCCGTCGCGTTTCCACCGATCCGCTGTGCGGACATAATCCCGATCAGGATCGTCATCTGGCGCACCGTCTGCCTGTTTGCGTTTCAGCTCTTTGACCTTGCGGTTCATGCGCGCGACGACCTGTTTCTGCGCAGCGGAGAGCGCATCTCCCGCGCGCCCTTTTTCCAGATCGTGAAAAGCAGAGCCGAATTTTTCTAGCCGCTCCAACACGCTCTCGCCGAACTCATCCTCAAAGTCAGAGATATGACCCAGCTCGGTCAGCTTGGCATGGAGACGCGCGATTTTTCGCCGTGCATTGGCAGCAGAGCGTTCCCGCGCACGCGCCATCTTATCGCGATAAGCGGATTGCGCAGCGTCATTGGCCTCTTGTTCAGCCTGCCATTTTTGCTTGTCGTAGTCGGACATATACCAGCCCTAGCAGGGCTGGAACGAAAAGGGAACAGAAACTCTGTGACTTAGACCCCGTCGGAGGCTTCCATATAGAGGTCCAGCAACGCCTCTTGCTCGGCGCGCTCATTGGCGTCCTGTTTCCGCAGCGCGATGACTTTGCGCATGACCTTTGTGTCCAAACCAAAAGTCTTCATTTCCGCATAAACATCGCGGATATCGCTGGCGAGTTCGGCCTTCTCGCCCTCAAGCCTTTCAATCCGGGCAATGAATTGGCGCAGCTTTTCGCGTGTGGCCTGTCCCATTTGGTCGGCGCGGTCAGAATCACTCATCATGGTCGTGTCTCGTGTCAAAGAAGGAATATGGAACCCGGCTCTTAGCCCCCGCGGCCCGTTCACGCTATTGCAGCAGCGGCGCAAGGTGTGGATGAGCGTCTTTTTATACCTGTCTTCTTTTTTCGGGCATTTTTGCGCGCCATGCGTATATAGGTTTGAACCTGATAATCCCTCTCACGCGAAAGCGCGCTCATGCTCTATGTTCTTTACGTCCTGACGGGACTGGCTTTTGCCTTTGTCGTCGTCACGCTCATTTTCGGCACCGCCGCGATGAGCAAGAAAACTCAGGAAAATCGCAAGAAATCCAATGATTGGATGTGGCGCCGGATTTACGCGCAAGTCGCAGCGATCGGTCTGTTAGCCCTGACCGTTTATGTGAAGAAGAACGGTGGTTAAGCTCAACAAGATCTACACGCGCACGGGTGATGATGGGTCGACCGGATTGGTTGACGGTTCTCGCCTGTCGAAAGACGCCCTGCGTGTGCGGGCTTACGGCGATGTGGACGAGACAAATGCTGTGATCGGCCTAGTCCGGCTGCATCTGGAAAATCGCCGCTTGGACGACATGCTGGCGCGGATACAAAATGATCTGTTTGATTTGGGCGCAGACCTCGCCACCCCCCTACCCGAAGGCGATGCCCCAGATTCAGAATATGCGCTGCGCATGGTCGCGGAACAAACCGCGCGGCTGGAAGCTGAGCTAGATGCGCTTAATGCGGATTTGGCCCCGCTGGATAGTTTCGTCCTGCCTGGGGGGCACCCGCCTGCTGCCTATTTACATCAGGCGCGGACCGTGTGCCGTCGGGCCGAGCGGGTCTGTGTCGCATTGGCCGCAGAGCAAGCCGTCAATACACACGCGCTGTCCTATCTAAACCGACTATCAGATTTTCTGTTCGTTGCAGCGCGCTGGGCCAATGACCAAGGGGCCGCCGATGTAAAATGGGTGCCCGGCAAAAACCGATAAGCGCAGCTTAGCCTTTTTCCATCAATAGCTGACGCACGCGGATCGCAATATCCTGCGGCGTGGAGCGGGACGAGAAAAAGTCCACGAATTTACCGTCCGGCCCCAGCAGGAAAATCAGGTCGGCATGGTCGACGGTATATGCCTCTCCCTCAACATAAGCGCCGCCCTCTGGGCTGACCTTTTGTGAGAAAATCTTATAGGCGTCCTTGGCGACCTGCACCTGTTCCGGCGTGCCCGTAAAACCCTGAAGCGCTCGCGGGAAAGGGTCAGCTGTCACATATTGCGCGAGACTTTCGGGTGTGTCGCGTTCGGGGTCGACCGTGATAAAGACATAACCAATATCAGTGCCACGCGCGCCCAAAAGCGATTCCGCCGACCCGAGCTTTGACAGAGCTGTCGGGCAAATATCTGGGCAAAAGGCAAAGCCAAAATAAACGAGATGCGGCTTACCCGTCAGTGCCGCTTCGGTGACAACGGCGCCCGTTGTATCTACGAGCGTAAAAGGTCCGCCCAAATCTGCGACGCCAGAACTGACGACTGTTTGGCCGGAACGACCCGGGGCATCTGGTTCCGACGGACCGCACGCAACCAGCATCATTGCTGCGCCCATAAAGAGCCATTTCGTCACGTTTCCCATTGTCAGTCATCCATGTCAGAGTGCGAGTATGTTCATCGTTCGCTACACAAAAAGAGACACGAAGTGAAAGCGCTTAACGACGCAGCCCTGCAAGGTTTTGGCGGTGACGCCGCGCGCCATGGCCGATCTCCTGTGGATAGTATGGGCGCGTTACGCCGACAGACACTCGTCACTGTGCGTTGGGGCGCTGTTGTTGGGCAAACGCTGGCCTTGTTGATCGTCAGTCAGATACTGGGGTTTGATTATCCTTTAATCGCCTGTGGTCTGGTGATTTTGGCCTCAGCCGCCGTCAATGTCGCCGTCACGCTGGCTTGGCCGCTGGATCGGCGCGTCTCGAATTTCGAAGCCTATATGCAGCTAGGATTTGATCTCTGGCAGTTGGCGGGCCTGCTCTGGCTGACAGGTGGGATCAACAATCCCTTTGCCATTCTGTTTCTGGCGCCCGTAGTGACAGCGGCGATCACGCTTTCGCGCTGGGTCGTTTGGGCGCTGGGAGCAATGGCCTTTGGTCTGTCGCTGGCCTTGGTGTTTTTTCACCAACCCCTCCCGTGGAGCCCGCCTGGCAGTTTCGACCTACCCGCGACCTATAAGTTGGGGATCTGGACGGCGATTGTCGTGGGTTCCACCTTCACGACATTTTACGCGTGGCGAACAACCAAAGAGAGCCGTAAGATGAGTGTTGCCCTCGCCACGACTGAGGCCATGTTGGCGGGCGAGCAGAAACTCTCGGCGCTGGGCGGATTGGCGGCGGCGGCAGCGCATGAGCTAGGCACACCGCTGGCAACGATCCAAGTCGTGGCCAAGGAAATGAGCCGCGAGTTAGATCCAAAAACGCCGCTAGGCGAAGATGCCGCGCTCGTCCTTTCACAGGCGCAACGATGTCGCGATATTTTGGAGCAACTCGCTGTGCGCGGCGATCGGGGCGATCTGATCCATGATGTCTTATCACCTGAAGACTTGCTGGAAGAAGCCGCCGAGCCTTATATTGGGCGCGGGCGAGATATTGCGATTACGAGCCAAGGCGACGGTCCTGTCCCGCAACTCACCCGCCGGCCAGAACTGCTCTATGCGTTGAAAAATTATATCGATAATGCCGTGGATTTTGCCACGGATCGCGTCACGCTTTCTGCGCGTTGGACGGCGGAAGCGCTGATCCTAGATGTCGAGGATGACGGTCCCGGTTTTGACCCGACCCTGCTGGGTCGCTTGGGACAGCCCTATGCCAGCACACGCTCACGCGAACGCGCGATGAAAGCCCGAAGCGAAAAAGACCTGGGTACACCAGACCCCGCCAAGACGGGTTTGGGGCTGGGCGTGTTTATCTCTGCGACCCTGATCGAGCGCACGGGCGGACGGGTCCGATATGGCAGCTCAGATTTGGGCGGGGCACGTGTGCGCGCAACTTGGCCCTTAGCCTTGCTAACGCCAGACCTCGGACAAAGCCTCGCACAAGAATTACAGCTCTGAGGCAAGCCGAAACGCGGGCTCATGCGTAGTATCCTTGTAGAGATAAGGACTGATCATGACCGAATATGCCCTGCCCGAAGATGCTTCCCTGTTGATCTTGGACGACGACGCACCGTTTCGCACGCGACTAGGTCGCGCGATGGAACAACGCGGCTTTACCGTCGACACAGCGGAGAGCGTTTCAGATGCGCGCTCCCGCGTGCGCGCGAAAGCCCCCGCCTTTGCCGTGCTGGATATGCGCCTAGAAGATGGCAATGGCATGGATATCATCGACCTGATCCATGAGCGTCGACCAGATTCCAAAATGGTCATGCTGACGGGTTATGGAAACCTCGCCACGGCGGTCTCTGCCGTCAAACGCGGAGCCGTCGATTATCTGGCTAAACCCGCCGATGCCGATGATGTCTGCAAAGCCCTGCTTGCCAACAAAGACGAAGCACCTGAGCCACCAGAAAACCCGATGAGCGCAGACCGCGTCCGGTGGGAGCATATCCAGCGGGTCTATGAGCTGTGTGGAAAGAATGTATCAGAAACCGCTCGGCGTCTGAACATGCATCGTCGGACGCTGCAACGCATCTTGGCCAAGCGCGCGCCGCGCTAGGAATACAGAAAATGCTTTAGAAAGAGCCCTCCTTCTAGGGCGGCTTTTTTATTCAGCGGCCACTCTTATTCGGCAGCTTGGGTCGCGTCCATGAACATGCCGTGCAGGCGCGCACCAAAGCTGTCGCCCGGCTCTGGCATACCGGCCATCTCAAAACCCATAACGGCCATGTTTTCGGCCAGATCATCCAACAAGCCCAACGGCATGTGCTCATAGGCCATGCGCCAATCGGCAAAGGCACGTTCCCCGATCGGGCCGCGATGTAACAGCTCGATCATCGCGTGACGTGGGTCGGCTTCAATCCGCGCAAGCAGATTGGATAAGGCGGGTTTCTCACCCTCCAAAATCTGGATGTAGCGCTTGCCATCAAACAAAAGCAGACCCGTAATCGCATCCGCTGTGTTATTGCGTTGGCTAACGTCCAGCAAAGCCTTCACATCAACATCCGCGCCCGCAGGTACGGAAAGACTGGTATAGATGAGTTCTGTTAGAGCCATTTTACAAGCATTCCTTTGATACCCTTTAGCTACGCAACAGACCGCCGCACCGTTTTGATTTTTCATCACCTTTGACAGCGCGCAGACACCGCGCGATAAAAAGCGAATAATAATCAGGCGTATTGGGGGATGACATGGCACGAATTACAAAGAGTAAGGTCGCCTACACGGCCCTATTAACCGCTTTAGGCGGCTTGACCCTAGGAGCTTGCCAAGCTGAACAGCGTACGGACGCGCCGACATCCCCGGCCCCAAAGGCGGAAAACACCGCGCGCACGGACGGCTATTCCCCCACGAAAAATGCCTATTTCGGCGATTTGCATATCCACACGAAAAACAGCTTCGACGCCTATATTTTCAACGTCCGCACAACACCGGCCGATGTCTATAAATTCGCGCTGGGCGAGAACGTCCGGCATCCAGCTGGCTATGACATCACGATCGCGGGCGACCCGTTGGATTTCGTCGCCGCGACGGATCACGGCGCTTACATGGGCATCCTGCCGCAGATGGATAACCCAGATAGCCCGCTATCCGATCTTGAGGTTGCCAAGAATATGTTCGGCACCGACCCCACCGTGATTATCGGGGCATTTCAAACTGTAGGGGCATCCGTGCGCTCTGGCGTACCGCTGGAAGGCGCCTATGACCGCGATATCATTGACTCAACGTGGCAGTCTGCCGTGGCCACCGCAGATAAATATTACCGTCCCGGAGAGCTGACGACCTTTGCGGCCTATGAATTCACAGCTGTCACATCTGGACGCGGGGCAGATGGTTTTGGCGGCGGAAATTTGCACCGGAATGTGTTTTTTGCGGACGCTGCGCCGGACCGCCTCTTCTCGACGCTGGATTCGACAAATCCCGAAGATCTCTGGGACTGGATGGATGAGCAACGTGCGCAGGGTCGCGACTCCATCGCCATCCCGCATAATTCCAATGTGTCCGACGGCGAGATGTTCGCCATGACCCAGACGAATGGCGATATGATTGATGCGGATTACACAACGCAACGCCTACGCAATGAACCCATCGTCGAAATGACACAGGTCAAAGGCACATCGGAAACGCACCCCGAATTATCGCCGAATGATGAATTCGCAGATTTCGAAATTTACGACCAATTACTCGCGTCGAATATCGTCTCTAAAGTTGACGGCTCTTATGTGCGCCAAGCATTGGCGCGCGGGCTGGCCCTCGAAGAACAAACCGGCACGAACCCTTACGCCTTTGGGATGATCGGCAGTTCCGACAGCCATGTCGCGGGCGGCGCGTTTGACGAAAAAGATTATTGGTCGAAAGTCGGCATTGTCGACGGCACACCCGAAGCGCGCGGTTCTGTGCCGCCGGGGGGCGCAAAAAGCTGGGAAGGCATTGAACGCGATGCCAATGCCGAGAACTGGTTCTCACGCTGGAGCGCATCGGGTTACGCCGTAGCGTGGGCCGAAGAAAACACGCGCGAGTCGATCTTTAGCGCGATGCGAAACCGCGAGACCTATGCGACCTCTGGCACACGGATCAAACTTCGGTTTTTTGGCGGAGATATGACCAAAGATATGTTGGACGCGCCCGATATGGTGGCCCGCGGCTATAGCGCAGGCGTGCCCATGGGCGGTGTAATTTCAGGGATGGATGCGCCAAGCTTCCTCGCATGGGCCGCCCGCGACCCGCGCGGCGGATTGCTGGACCGCGTACAGATTATCAAAGCTTGGCACACCGCGGACGGCCCGCAAGAGGCCGTCTATGACATGGCCTGTTCCGTGGGCGCACCTGATCCTGTAACACATCGTTGCGCGGATAATGGCGCAGATGTCGATCTGTCTAACTGCACGCCCAGCACAGGCGCAGGCGCAGCAGAGTTGAAAGCTGTCTGGACCGACCCCAATCCCTTACCTGGTGTGGCCGCGTCCTATTACGTTCGCGTCTTGGAGAATCCATCGTGTCGCTGGAGCACGTGGGAAGCCTTGCGTGCCGGCGTGGAACGCCATCCCGACCGCCCTGCGACAATCAAAGAGCGCGCCTATTCCTCTCCAATTTGGACACGATCAAATTAATTAGCGAATTAATTAAATGCGAAAAATTTTAAAAGAACCGCTCGTACACTTCGTCGGGCTGGGCATCCTGTTGTTTGCGGGTCATGCGCTGTGGGACGCACAAGTCACACGTGCGGATTACACGATCACTGTGGACCCCGCCGAGATTGAGCGCCAAGCCGCGATCTTTGCGACAGAGAACCGCCGCGCGCCCACCGATGCCGATCTGGAAGGACTGCTCTTTGCCCATGTCGAGGAAAAAATCCTCGTCCGCGAGGCCCAACGTCTAGGACTAGACGCGGACGACACGATCATCCGCCGCCGTCTGGCACAGAAAATGCGCTTTATGATCGAGGACGGGGCGGCACCTGCCCTACCGGACGCGGGCGAGTTAGAAAATTGGTATAATACCAATACAGCCCTTTTCCTGCGCCCACAGACGCGCAGTTTTGAACATATCTATCTCTCGCCCAAAGGCCGTAGCGACACAGTGGAAGCAGAGGCAAAAGCGCTCTTAGACGCAGACATTGCCGATTGGGAAAGCCAAGGCGATGCCTTTATGTCAGGCCGCAATTTCACCGCACAAACGCCGGATGATGTGCGTCGTGATTTCGGGACACAATTCTCGCAAAGCCTGTTTGACCAACCCGTCAATGTCTGGACTGGGCCCATTAATTCCGCCTTTGGTGTGCATCTGGTGCGCATCACAGAGACAGCAGACGGCGTCGTTCCAGACTTCGCAGATATTCGTCCCGAAGTCGAAGCGAAATGGCGCGCACGCGCGGTCGAACAAGAAAATACAGAGCAGCTGCGTCAGCTGATCGAAAAATACAAAGTCGACGTGCGCGACTGATGCGGATTATCTATTTAATTTGCGCGCTGCTTTTGTGCCTGAGTCCGACCCTCGCCCAAGCGCATGAGGTCCGCCCAGCGTTTCTCCGGATCACGGAAACCGCTCCTGCGCAATTTGATGTCAGTTGGAAACAACCTGTCGTGTCGGGTAAACGCCTGCGCATCCGTCCGACATTTGATGAGATCTGCGCGCCCACCCCACCGCAGTTAGAGCGCACACGCGAGACGGTTGTCGAGCGCTTTAGCCTGAGCTGCGATTTACGCGGTGGGACGATCGCCCTTTTGGGGTTGGAGCGCACATTGACCGATGCCTTTGTGGAGGTCCGATATCTCGACGGTCCGCCCATTTCGGCCTTGTTAAAACCGGCCGACCCAACGCTGTCACTGGACGCGCCGCCCGCCAGCCCCGCGCGCGATTATCTGCGCATTGGGGTCGACCATATTATCTATGGCTGGGATCATTTGCTGTTTGTGATCGGGCTGACGCTCTTGGTCGGCGGGCGCAAAGTCTGGGGCGTGGCGACGGCCTTTACGCTAGCCCATTCCCTCACATTAGCCGCAACGGCCTTGGGCGTTGTTGCCCTGCCCAGTCGTCCCGTGGAGATATTGATTGCCGCCTCCATCGTCCTACTCGGCGTAGAAATCCTGCAAGCACGACGGGGAAATCCCGGGCTCGGTGCGCGGGCGCCTTATCTGATCGCGTTCTTGATCGGGCTCATCCACGGATTTGGGTTTGCGGGCGCGCTGGCAGAGATCGGCCTGCCCACAGGCACAGAACTCCTCGCGCTGCTTTTATTTAATTTGGGCGTAGAATTGGGGCAGTTTGCCGTCATCGGCGCGACCCTGTTAGTCCTGACAGCGTTAAGCCGTTTTGCACAAAATTGGCGGCGTCCGGTTGAGACGCTCGCGACCTATGGCCTGGCGGCGGTAGCAATGTTTTGGGTCATCGACCGGGTCCTGCCCTACCTAAACGTGACTTGATGATCTGACACGCGCCCCGTATGGGCAAGACATGACACGGAAGAAGGCACATTATCGCGCGCTGTTTATCAGCGACGTGCATCTGGGGAGCAAAGGCTGTCAGGCCGAAGCCCTGCTCGACTTCCTGAAACACAACACCGCGGACACGCTCTATCTTGTGGGTGACATCATCGACGGCTGGCGCTTGCGCAAGAAATGGTTCTGGCCGCAGAGCCACACAAACGTCATCGAAAGTATCCTATCCGCCGCCAAAAAAGGTACGGACGTCTATTACATCGCCGGAAACCATGACGAATTTCTGCGCGGCTTTCTGCGCTTTGGTTTCACCTTTGGCGAGGTCAAGCTAAGCAATCGCGAGACACATATTGGCGCAGATGGGAAACACTATCTCGTCGTTCACGGCGATATGTTTGACGGGTTGATGCGCGCAGACCGCAAGTGGATCATGCATCTGGGCGACAATGCTTATAATTTGCTGCTCTGGATTAACACCAAGCTGAACTTTGTGCGGCGTAAGCTGGGTTTGGAATATTGGTCGCTGTCAAAATCGCTGAAGACCCGCACAAAACGCGCGATGAATTTCATCCATAGCTTCGAAGAACAGGTCGCCGATTACTGCGCGCGCAAAGATTATGACGGTGCGATTTGTGGTCATATCCACGTCGCAGAAATGCGCGACATCAACGGCATTACCTATATGAATGATGGCGACTGGGTGGAGAGCTGCACAGCGCTCGCCGAACACGAGGACGGTCGCTGGGAAATCCTGCACCACAAGCCACAACATGCAGAAGCTCGGCGCAAGCGCCCGAGTTTGAAGGGCCAACTGCGGCAGACGTAATTTTTAGAAGCGATGGTAGTGAGAGAGAGACTTGAACTCTCGACCTCAGGATTATGAGTCCTGCG
>CAYPWW010000030.1:0-26312 GCA_964414555.1 uncultured Algimonas sp. | reverse complement strand
AAGCCATCGTTGCGAAAAGGCCAACAACGGCGCCGCGAAAGTCAAAGGCGAGCCAAGCCAGTCCGCATAAAATGAGAAGTGCGAGGATGCCATTGGACACGGGACGTCGCGTCGGGCGGTCTGCCCATGCCAGTTGTTTTCCCATCTCGCCCGCCCCCAGGTTCGCCTAGAGGTAGGCTAAATCCGTTTCGGACTCGAAGCAAACAGGCTAGGGTTGTAATTTGTCCAGACGATCTGCGGCCCATCGCGCGGCGTCGCGCACGGTGTCATCGGCGTGATCTGCGTGTGCCATGGCCGCATCTCGCAAAGCTGGGGCTTCGCTATTCCCGATCGCGTAAAGGACGTTGCGTAGGAACCGCGGCCAGCCAATACGTTTGATTGGGGAACCAGAAAAATGGCTACGGAAACCCGTTTCGCCCAATTCCGAGAGCCGAATTAATTCTGGCGCGTTGAGATCGTCGCGCGCGGCCAGCTTGGCTTCTGCGCCGGCTTGCGCGAATTTATTCCACGGGCAAACGGCCAGACAATCATCACAGCCATAGATGCGATTGCCCATCTTCGCGCGCAGCTCCACATCCACCGGACCGGCATGTTCGATCGTCAGATAGGAAATGCAGCGCCGTGCATCTAATTGATAGGGTTGCGGGAAGGCGTCGGTCGGGCAAATGTCCAGACAGGCGCGACAACTACCGCAATGATCCAGCTCTGGTGGCGTTACTGGCAGGGTCGCCGCAGATAAAATGGAGCCGATGAACAACCAAGACCCGAACGCCCGACTAACGAGATTTGTGTGCTTGCCTTGCCAGCCTAACCCTGCCGCCATGGCGAGCGGTTTTTCCATCAGCGGCGCTGTGTCGACGAAAACTTTGACGTCTTCGCCCGTGTCGCGCGCGAGTAGTCCGGCCAGTTCTTTCAGGCGGCCTTTCATAACGTCGTGATAATCCCGTCCGCGCGCATAGACGGAAATCGTCCCGACCTCGGGCTGGTCCAACGTCACCATCGGGTCCGTTTCCGGCCCGTAATTCATGCCGAAAACAATGGCGGAGCGCGCCTCTGGCCAGAGTTTTTGCGGGTGGGATCGGCGCAGCTGTGTCTCCGCCATCCACGTCATAGACGCATGATGACCGGATGAGAGGGCCTGTTCCAAACGCTGTCCCGGCAGCTCGGAGAAACTGTCCAAATCGACGACATGCGGCGCAGTAAAACCGAGCGCTGCGGCGCGTTTACTCAGGGCCGCGAGTTTATTGGACGTAACGGACACGGCGTGCGATCAGGTCTGAGCGTTGGCGTAGGAGGTTTAGAATACGGATATTTAGGCGTTCCAGCACAGGCCGCAGCTGATCATCCAGTGGCTCAGGCGAGGCGATGAGATCCGCACGCTTTTTCATGGCGTCCAGCAAGTCCAATTCTATTTTTTGGCTCTCTTCGAAACTGCCCATCGCGCGGGCCCAGTTTTCCGGTAGGTCCAGGCGCATGACCGCCGCATGACGTGGCTCTAGAGACAAAACTATATCAACAGAGGCCATATCCAATTCAGCCTGCATGTCGTGTCCGATGCGTTGTCGCGCCTCCAGTGTCAACGCGGCATTGGCTAATCTATCATTGATCGCTTGCAACCTATCCGAGAGCGCGATTAATTCTGGCATGACGCTATTCGGGTTCTGACGTTGGACCGCTTCGCGTAAAGTGTCAGGTTGTAGTTGTTTCAACCGGATGTTCAGCGCTTCGACCAAGGTTTCGTCAAACGAGGGCGTCGCGACCTCAGGCGGCGCAGGACGTATCTCTGACTGCTCGGCGTAACAGCCTATCAGGAGCGAAATGGAGAGCGAAGCGAGGAGCCATATAGGAGTACGTTTCATGGGTGTAACCAACTCCACCTGCATCCCGCTGTCCAATCAAAAATCTAGATCGGTGTAATGCCGCGGCGCGCGCAATCCTGGGACACGGTCCCCCAAGAGCGAGCGCATGGACGGGCGGGATTTCACCTTCTGATACCAGTCTTTCAGGATCGGATGATCGCGCCACGACACTTCGCCGAGGAAATCTAGACAGGAAATATGCGCCGCTGCCGCAACATCACCCAGCGAATATCGCCGCCCCGCCAACCAGTCGCGCTTTTCCAGCAGCGACGTGAGATATGTGAGGTGGTGTTCCAAATGCGCGCGACCTTCGCGTAGTATCTCTGGGTCAGCTGGGCCAACATCGTGAGAGCTTTGCGCCAAAACGCGCCGCTCAACTTTTTCGGCCAAGATATAGGAATCAACTTCTTCGGTGAACCGCGTGTCGAACCACGCGGCGAGGCGACGCGCTTCTGCGCGCTCATACGGGTCCTCAGAGAGCAGCGGATGGCGCTTTGATCCATCATTGGCATATTCTGTAATCGCGCGGGCTCCGCTGATCGTCAGCGTTCCATGTGTCGTCAGGTCGATCAGGACTGGCGGCGCACCTTCGGCTGTAAGGCCTAGAAACTCTGGGTCCGGCACCCAGGGATCGACGACGACTTCTTTGACCTTCAGCTTTTTTTCAGACAGCGCGATGCGGGCCTGACGGCTGGGGGGGTGCAGCGGAAAATGATAAAGGGTGCGCATCGAATAGCCATAGCGCGAACATGGCTAATGGAGGCTTAATTCTCGCTTATAATGCCTGCGGATCATCTGTCCGAAATCTGTGGTTGCCGTGGCTTTGACCACAGCCTGCGGGATGCGGGTGGATCAGAACATCCGCCGCCGGAAACGCCGCCATGATTTTGGCTTCTGTTGCCAGCAAAATATCATGAGTTTCCGAGAGTTTTAGAGTCTCATCCAAATCCAACCGTAGCTGAATATGCAAATGCGGTCCCGCCGCGCGCGTGCGTAGATCCGTCACGGCCCGCACGCGCGGATCGGACATGGCCAGTCGCGAAATCGCGCGCCGCTCATCTGGGTTCAGCTCTGCATCCATCAATTGCGCCCAAGCCAGTCGCGCAATTTGGAACGCGGTGAAGAGCAACCAGAGTGCCATCAACCCGCCAACCAGCGTATCGGCCCAATGTAGCGAGGTATAACTCGCCAGCGCGATCCCAATGATAACGAAGGCATTGCCCAGCAGGTCCGCAAAATAATGCGCGCGGTCGCCACGCACGGCGATCGATCCCGTTGCACGAATGGCCCAGCTTTGCGCGATCAGTAACCAGATCGTCAGCGCAATGAAAACGAGGATAACAAATATCGCCATGCCGGATTGCTGGACGCCATGCGAATGTCCGGCGTGTTCAAAGACTTCCTGTAAGAGGTGCGTCGCCGCCAACACGATCAAGCAGACCTGAAACACGGCGGAGAACCCTTCTGCTTTGCCAAAGCCGTAGCGATAATTCGGTGTTGGGGCGCGTGCAGCAAAGCGTACTGCGACAAAGCTGGCCACGGCGCCAAAAATATCGAGCGCAGAATGGACGAGAGAGGACAGCACCCCAACAGAGCCTGTCTGGCCATAGAGCCAGAACTTCCCCACGGCCATAAAGACACCCAAGCCCACGGCCAATGCCGTGATGCGCCGTGTGATGACGGTCGAGCCCTCTGGCGGCAGTCGCCCGGGCCGTCCGCGCCGCTTGGGCTGGTCGAACCGGTCATCGGCTGTGCGGGTTAGTTCCGCCTCTGATATGTCGCCATTCGCGCTCATTCGGACGCTGTTATACCATAACGCCAGATTTGAATAGGGATTTTGGCAAAGCTTTGCCTTGGCTCGTCGACTAAGGCATGAGGCGTAAAACATTCCGGGATGACGCCATGACCAGATTACAGACTCTCCTCGCCGCGACCGCTCTAGGACTCGCTGCTTGCCAGCCGGCTGCTCAGACTGAGACGGCGCTACCCGCGCAAACGGCGATTGATTTCGACACGGTCCCTCATGCGCAATTACCCGAGATTGTAAGGCCAACAGAGTATGTCGTCGCCCTGACGATGGACCCGCAGGCCGTCGGCATGTCCGGCACGGTTGAGATCGGCACGCAAGTCTTGGTCGAGACATCGAAAATCTGGCTCCATGCGAAAGAGATGACGGTCTCCTCGGCGGCGATCACCTATGCGGATGGCACAGTCTATGATCTGACCTTCACCGCGATTGATCCGGCGGAAGCTCCCTCCGGCATCGCGCATCTGACCTCGGAGAAGACCCTGCCAAAGGGCAAAGCGACGATCCGTCTCGCGTTTGAGACGCCCTATAACCAATCGCTCAATTCCGCCTATCAGGTGCGGCGTGGGGACGAGGCCTATATCGTCACGCAGTTCGAACCGCTGGGCGCGCGCGAGGCCTTCCCGAGTTTCGACGAGCCGAAATATAAAGTGCCCTTTACTCTCTCCATCACGGCACCGTCTGACGAATTTGTCTTCGCGAATACGCCGGAAATTGGCACGGATGAAATGGAGATCGACGGGCGTAGCTGGACCAAGCACAGCTTTGCCAAGACGCGGCCGCTACCGACTTATCTGATCGCTTTTGGGGCGGGGCCTTATGATGTGGTCGAGGGCGAGGACATCCCGCCAAACAGCGTCCGCAGCCGCTCGATTGAATTACGCGGCATCGCTGCCAAAGGCTCCGGCGAAGAGATCCGTTATGGCCTCGCCGGGACAGAGCCGATCCTCCGCGCGCTGGAAGAATATTTCGGCACGGAATACCCTTATGAGAAATTAGATCTAATTGCCGCGCCGGATTACGCGTTTGGGGCGATGGAAAACCCCGGTGCCATTGTTTACCGCGAATATTTGATGCTGCTGAACGAGGGCTCGCCGCTCTCGCAAAAGCGCGCTTATAATCGCGTGCATTCACACGAGTTGGCGCACCAATGGTTCGGCAATTTGGTCACGCCTGTCTGGTGGGAAGATATCTGGCTGAACGAAGCCTTCGCGACGTGGATGGGCAATAAGGGCACGCATCTCGCCTATCCCGACGGCAATTATGATCGCCTGACGCTGAACGCCGCATTGGGCGCGATGAACATTGACAGTCTCTCGACAACACGACGCGTGCGCGAACCGCTCGCACGATCCGAAAATGTCATGGATCAATTTGACGGCATTACCTACCGCAAGGGCGGCGGAGTGCTGTCCATGTTTGAGAGTTTCGTCGGCGTCGAAGCTTTCCAAAAAGGCGTACGCCTGCACATGGACCGCTACGCCGATGACGTCGCAACGGGCGATGATTTCTTTCAATCAATTGCAGACGGGTCGGGGAATGCGGACGTTGTCGACGCGATGAAATCTTTCGTCGATCAGCCGGGTGTGCCGTTAGTGAAGATCACGGTTGATTGTGGAAGTGATGGGAATTGTAAAAAGCCTAATTTCCCCGTTCAGCAGCTCCGCTATTCACCTTTGGGCTCTAAAATAGAGCAAGGCCAAAGCTGGCAAATCCCTCTCTGTGTAAAGGCGGGTTATGGTCCGGAGAGCAATACGCAGAAATTTTGTGACCTTATAAAAGATAATAGCGGTGAAATTGTCGGACCACTTGCCGGACAGCCAGCTTGGATCATGCCAAATGCCGACGGCGCGGGTTATTACCGCTTTACCCTCGACACGGCGGGCTGGGCGGCATTGATCGCCAATATCGATCAATTAAATACGAATGAAGTCCTCTCCACCCAAGACAGCCTCGTCGCGGCTTACCGCGCGGGCGAGGTTGAGAGCTCTGTCTTTCTTGACGGGATGAGCGCTTTCGCAGCCCATCCCGAATATGACGTCGCCTCTGGCTCTACGCGTCTGATCGGCTTCATGCGCTCCGAGCTGGGTGATGTGGATGCGGATGTCGCGCGCTATGTACGCGGGAATTACGCTGACCGCTATGCGCGGATTGCTGGGACAGATTCGGTTGAGGGTCAATTGCTCGCGCCGACACTGGCGGGACTGCTCGTGCGGGCAGGCGGGGACACCGATCTCCGCGATGATTTCATTGCAAAGGGTGCTGCTTATCTAGGTCTAGATGGTGCAGCGCAAACGGATGTTGTTGCCCAGAACATGCTTTCCCGCGCTTTACGCGAAGTCATGCGCGCCCGCCCCGAAGACGCGCGGGCACCCTTGCTTGCCCTTGTCAAAAGTGGGTCGAGTTTTGAGAAAGGCGCGGCCGTCGGGGCATTGGGTCAAACGACTGATCGCGACATTGCAGCAGAGCTTCGCGAGGCTGCTCTGACGGACACGGCCACAATGACGGGCCGCCAAGCCCTTTCGTTGCTCTCGGTCATGATGGGCAATGACGCGCTGGCAGATGACACATGGGCGTGGGTGCAGGCAAACTTTTCGGAATTCGTCACAACCCGCGTTCCCGATGTGCGTAAGGGTGGATTGCCGGGTCTGGCATCAGGCTTCTGCTCCGCCGGCGAACGCGATGCGGTCGAAACCTTCTTCACCGCAAACGCCGATGTCATACCGGGCTATGAGCGCAGCCTCGCGCAGACTTTAGAAAGCATCGAGCTTTGCGCCGCGCTCAATTCTGAAAAGGGTGAGGAACTCGCCACCGCCCTTAAATCTCGCTAAGTAATAGCGCTGAAGGAGAAAATTATGTCGAACCAAAATAAGAGTAAGACACCGCTCTATATCATCATTGGCCTCTTGGTCGTGGGTGTCGCCGTCCTCGGCTATTTCGCGCTGGATAAGGACGAACCCGATCTATCCATTGAGATCGGCGATCAAAAAATCGAAGTCGATACAAAATAATTGTCTTAATTAATGACTAGTCAAATTTCGCGCTGCTGTAACCGCCGCGCGAGATCTTCCGAGTTACGATAGGCCAGCGCCATGATGTGCAGCGTTGGGTTTTTATGCGGGTTCGTCGGCATCACACCGCCGTCCATGACGTAGAGATTATCCACGTCCCACGTCTGGCCGTAAGGGTTGCAAACTGTCGCGTCCGGGTCCGTACCCATGCGGGTTGTACCGACCTCGTGGACCATTCCGCCGGGTTTGCTGATGACGTCTTTTGGATCGCCCAAACCGCCAATGACGGTCCCGCCTGCGCGCTCGATAATGGCCGTGAAGCTCTTCTGCATATGCTTGATTTGATTATATTCGTAGTCACTCCATTCGAATGAAAAGCGCAGCACAGGATAGCCCCATTTGTTTTTCATTGTCTTATCGAGGGCGCAATAGGAGCGATCATTCGCGACCATTTCGCCCCGCCCATCTAGGTAGACAAAACTGCCCCAGAGGCGCCGGATTTCATCCCGCAAACCCGGGCCATAGCTGAGGCCATTTGTGTCCGAATATTGATGCATGGAATACATTGCGGGCGTGTCGCGCATGCCTTGGCCGACCTCGATGTGATAGCCACGCGGAAAATCCATCTTGCCGGCTTTTTGATCCTCATAGCCCCACCACGGCATGTAAATATGATCCATATTTGCACCGAACTCATCGTAGCGGGGACGGCCTTCCAACGCTGGGAAATGTCCTGTTACGCGTAGACCCGGCGTGTCGGTCAGGTTGCGACCCACTTGGCCAGAGCTATTCGCGAGACCATCATCATCGCCAGAGGTTAGCAGGATTTGCGCCGTAGCGCAGGCGCTGGCGGCCAGCACGACGGCGCGCGCTTTGATCCGCCCCTCCACGCTGGTGCCTGTGTCGACAAAAGTCACACCCGTCGCGCGACCGTCTTTGCCCGTCTCCACCGTGCAGACTTTTGCCCGCGTCACAATCGTCAGCTTGCCTGTCTTATTCGCCAGTGGGATCAGCGAGGTGGAGCTAGAAAAAGCCGCCCCGATGGAGCAACCGCGCATACAGGGCGTCGCATAGAAACACGCCAGCCGGTCGCCGAGGTTCCGCGTCAGGATCGCATTATGACGCTGGAAGCTGGGGATATTTAATTTCCGCGCAGATGCCATCATCAAGAGCTCATAAGCGCGGGGCGCGATGGCGGGCTGCAAGATATCTTCGGGCGTTCCGGGATGTTGGGGGAGGCCTGTATTAACGCCGCTGATCCCGACGACGGCTTCGGTTGCGTCGTAATAAGGCTTCATCTCGGCATAGGTCATGGGCCAATTTGGTGAGAGCCCGTCGAGGTCCCCTTGGATGAAATCATAGGGTCCCATGCGCGGGCTGTGGCGGGCGTAATGGTTCGTCCTTCCGCCGACGACTTGTGCGCGATACCAGACGAAATCCCCAGATTCAGAAGAGTCGGATGTATAGGGCTGCCCTGCGATTTCCGTGCCGCAAATACCATTGTCGAAATAACCCCAATTCTTGTCCGGCGTGCCGATTGCCCGCAGCGGGGCCTCGCTATCATGTTGGAACATCGGAATGTCTTCGGGGGCTTGGTCTGGGCCTTGTTCCACCAAGCAGACCTTCACGCCTAGCGCGGTCAAGCGATAGGCCGCCATCCCGCCGCCGCCTCCACTGCCAACCACCACGACATCATAGTCTTCATTGACAACATTGGTCATGACGGCACCCCCACGGGGAGGCTGTCAAAATCGAGATCGAGCGAGACAATTAGGTCACGGATATGGTCCAGCGCTTCGCCGGTCGGGCCGGGATAATCGCCCGTGATCGGGACGGGGGAGACGTGCCCCAGATCGGCTTCACCTTCGGGTGTGGTATAATAGGCCCCAATCACGAGTTTTCGCAGATGTTCAAACATATTGGCGGGTTGGGCCATCGCGCCTTCGCCGTCTTTCATCGCGTCAAGCAATTGCGTTGCTTCTGTCGTATTTAATTCCAGCCAAGATTTTCCGAAGTCGATTTGCGACTGAGCATCCATCCAAGCGAAGCCTTCATGCACAAGCTGACGCGTGCCGCTCATGTAAGGGTAGGGCGCAGAGGTCCAATCATCAAAGAAGCCTGCAATATCAATCTCTGACGGAGCGGGGGCGGTGTCTGTCCTGGGCAGGATAAGGTCCGAGAATTTTTCTAATTGCCGCTTATGCATCTCGCCGAGAATTTTTGGCCAGGGTCCTGTCTCCCCGATCTCGAAATAATCGGGAAAGACGCCATAACCGGGATGAGTAACCACCGGCGTTGTGATATTTGTTGGCCAAGGCGCGATGCCAGCCACAGGTTTGGAGATCTGCGGGGCACAGGCAGGAGCGGCCAAAGCGGCGACGCCGATTTGCATCAACCGTCTGCGACTTAGACCGAATAACCGTTGCGGTGGTATGCCAATTTTTAACTCTGTCATGCGGGCTCCCTCACCAGAGCTTAGGCGAGGATTGCCTTAATGACAAGGTTGTCAATAACTTCAGCTTGCAAAATATATACAATTGAGATTATTGTTTATCAATAAGGAGGCAGTGCCATGCCGCTAGAAAGATTATACGACGATCTGATGATCGCGGGGTTGTTGTTGGGAGTAGGTCTCCTGCTTGGGTTAGCCGACCGCAAGAACTTTAGGCCATCATGGCTGTTGATATCGGCTGGTCTCGTTCTGCTGTATGCATTTATTCATCTGGCGGCAGGAACATTTATTCCAAATATGCCGTGGGAGTCGCGCTGGAATTGGCCGGCAAAAATCATCGCAACGATTGTTTTTCTCGGTATCTCGCTGCATCCAGCGCTCGGCTTGCGGGAAGTCGGTGTGACCTTGAAACAGGATAGGCAAGGATTGCGAGCTGTTACACCCTTCGTCCTTCTTTACGCTGCGTTATTCATTGGTCTTGCGTTGTTTAACCCACCTACGAACGCGCCATTGGATACGATCGTTTTCCAATTGACGATGCCATCGTTTGAGGAGGAGTTATTCTTTCGCGGTTTGTTTTTACTGACGCTCTATAAGGCACTTGAAGGCCGCATAAAATTTCTCGGCGTGCAGTGGGGTTGGGGAGCATTGCTGGCTAGCGTTGTCTTTGGCTTAGCTCATGCGCTCAAGATCTCAGGTGGTGAACTAAGTTTCGAACTTATCTACTTTCTTGCGACAGCCATACCCGCCTTAGCTGGCGTTTGGGTACGGTTGCGCACGGGAAGCCTATTGATCCCCGTGCTGATGCATTCCCTCGGCAATGCGGCAGATCATATTATTTAATTTTACGGCTACTCCGCTGCGTCCTGCAAAGGGATGTCCAAACGGGTGAGCATTTCCTTGGGCACGACTTGCCAGAAATGCCCGCGTTCATTCTCCCATTGGTCCAAAATCTTGGCCGAGAATTCCGAGCCCGTTTGCGCGACGTGGCGGCGGATCAGATCGAGGCACTCGCCTTCCCAATGCTCAGAGCCGAAACGTTGCCAGACGACGCTGTCAGGGTTGACGGCTTTTTCGAAATCATTTTCGGGATCATAGAGATAGGCCATGCCGCCGGTCATGCCCGCGCCGAAATTATCCCCGACTGAGCCGAGGACGACGACCGCGCCGCCCGTCATATATTCGCAGCCATTTGTGCCGAGGCCTTCGACAACTGCGACCGCACCAGAATTGCGCACGGCAAAGCGTTCGCCCGCGCGGCCAGCTGCCATGAGTGAGCCTTTGGTGGCACCGTAGAGACACGTGTTGCCGATGATCGCCGAGACATGCGGGTCTATCGGTGTGCGGCCTTGCGGGGCGACGATGATCTCTGCTCCGGACAGGCCCTTGCCGACATAATCATTTGCATCGCCGTCCACGATCAGGCGCAAACCTGTCATGCCGAATGCGCCGAGCGACTGTCCAGCGGACCCGCGCAAGCGCACGGTCAGCTGTCCGGCGGGCAAGCCTTCCGCGCCAAAGCTCTGATAAATATGCGAGCTCGTCCGCGTACCTACCGCGCGATGCGTATTCTGCACGGCATAGGTCAGATGGGTCTTCTCGCCGCGATCAAACAGTTGTGCCGCATCTGCGACGATCTGCACATCCAGCGTATCCGGCACTTCGATCCGGTGATGGCGCGAGTCTTTGACGCGATTGCTATCCACGCGCGCCAGTACGGGGTTGAGGTCCAGATCATCGAGGTTTTCTGCACCCCGGCTGACCTGTGCCAGTAGGTCAGTGCGGCCAATGATTTCGTCCAAGCTCTCAAAGCCCATGGATGCCAAAATCTCGCGCACGTCCTCTGCGATGAAGGTCATCAGGTTGATGACTTTCTCGGGCGTACCCGTGAATTTCTCACGTAAGGCCGGGTCTTGTACGCAGACGCCGACGGGGCAGGTGTTGGAGTGGCACTGGCGCACCATGATGCAACCCATCGCGACGAGCGACAGCGTGCCGATGCCGTATTCTTCAGCCCCCAGAAGCGCGGCCATAACTATGTCGCGTCCGGTTTTCAGCCCGCCATCCGTCCGGAGGGTCACCGTGTCGCGCAGATTGTTTAGCGTCAGAACCTGATGCGCCTCTGAGAGACCCAGCTCCCACGGGATGCCAGCATATTTTAGCGACGTATTGGGTGACGCACCCGTGCCGCCATTATGACCCGCGATCAGGATCGTATCAGCTTTGGCTTTGGCAACACCCGCAGCGATTGTCCCGACACCGGAACTGGCGACGAGTTTCACGGCTACACGCGCAGTTGGATTAATTTGCTTTAGGTCGTAAATTAATTGCGCGAGGTCTTCGATGGAATAGATGTCGTGATGCGGCGGCGGCGAGATCAGTGTGACCCCAGGCGTCGCATTCCGGAATTTCGCGATCATTTCCGTGACTTTGAATCCGGGCAGCTGTCCGCCTTCGCCGGGCTTGGCACCTTGCGCGACTTTGATCTCAATTTCGCGGCACTGGTTCAGATATTCCGCCGTGACGCCAAATCGGCCTGAGGCGATCTGTTTCACGGCTGAGTTCGGATTGTCGCCATTGGGCAGTGGCACATAGCGCGCGCGATCTTCGCCGCCTTCGCCGGAAACGGATTTCGCACCAATCCGGTTCATCGCGATGTTCAGCGTGCCATGCGCCTCGGGTGAGAGCGCGCCGAGGCTCATTCCCGGTGTGCAGAAGCGTCGACGGATTTCATTCACGCTTTGGATGCGCGTTAGGGGCAGGGCTTTATCTGCCGCTTTGATGTCCAATAAATCCCGAATTTGAATGGGCGCTTGGCCATCCACCACGGCGGCATATTTTTTATAGAGCTCATAGTCGCCGCGCCCGACAGCCTCTTGCAGCATATGGATCATATCCGCCTGATAGGCATGACGCTCGCCCTTGGCCCGCACGCGATAGAGCCCACCGACCGGCAGACGCACGACGTTAGAGTCATAGGCCGCTTCATGGGCTTCGAGGATTTTGATCTCGAGACCCGCCAAGCCGATACCTGAAATACGGGAAGTCATGCCGGGGAAGTTTTCCCCAACGAGAGCGCGGGACAAGCCGAGTGCTTCGAAATTATTTCCGCCGCGATAGGACGAGATGACCGAGATCCCGATCTTGGAAATGATCTTCAACAGACCGCCCTCAATGGCCTTTTTATATTGCGCTACGGCTTCGTCTGTCGACATGTTTAGCAGGCCACGCCCGACTCTTTCGGAGAGGCTGTCTTGCGCCATATAGGCGTTGACCGCCGTCGCGCCTGCTCCGATCAGCACGGCGTAATAATGTGTGTCCAAACATTCGGCAGAGCGCACGAGAATGGAGCAGGAACTGCGCAGCCCTTGCTCGACGAGATGGGTTTGCACCGCCCCGACACAAAGGATGATTGGCGCAGCGGCCTTTTCCTCAGTGACGAATTCATCAGAGAGTACGATGTTTTCGACGCCCGCGCGGACGGCCTCTTCGGCCTCTTGTTTGATGCGTGCCAGTGTGGCTTTCAACACGCGCCCACCCGGTTTGCGGACCGCGTCAGTCGGGTCGAATGTGCAATCGATGACGCGCACTTTTTTGGCACCAACCAGCTTGACGAAACGCTCATACATGCCCGTCGTCATGACGGGGCTATCGAGGACGAGCATTTCTTTCGTCTGCGTTCCGGCTTCGGCCAGAATATTGCGTAGATTACGGAAGCGCGTCTTAAGTCCCATCACGCGGGTTTCACGCAGCGGATCAATCGGCGGGTTCGTGACTTGGCTAAAGTTTTGCCGGAAATAATGTGAGAGTGGACGGTAGATATCGGACAGCACGGCGAGTGGCGTGTCGTCTCCCATAGAGCCCACAGTCTCTTTGCCCATCTCTGCCATAGGCGAGAGAATTAATTCCAAATCTTCGAGTGTTTGGCCGCAAGACATTTGCCGCCGTGCGAGGTCTTCACCTTTCAATGTGACGACTTCAGGGCCGGCGAGTTTTTCATCCAGATCGACGGATTTTTCGAGCCATTTGCGATAAGGTTTCTTCGATGCCAGCTCATTGATGATGTCTGTGCTGTCGTAGAAGCGGCCCTCTTCCAGATCGACGGCGATCATCCGTCCGGGCTTCAGCGCACCGCGCTTGACGATCTCGGCTTCATCCATAGGGCACATGCCGGTTTCTGATCCCACGGCCAGGATACCATCGGCGGATAATGCATAACGCAGCGGGCGCAGACCATTGCGATCCAACCCCGCCATAACCCAACGTCCGTCATAGGCCGCCAGCGCCGCCGGACCGTCCCAAGGCTCCATCACGGCGTTGCAATATTCATAAAGCGAGCGCCATTCCGCGGGCATCAAATCGCCGCGTTTGGAATAGGCTTCCGGCACCAACAGCGTCTTCACCATAGGCGCCGTCCGGCCTGCACGGACGAGGAGTTCAAAGACAGCATCGAGCGCAGAGGAGTCGGACGCCCCTTTTTGAATGACGGGTTTCACATCTTCGGCGCGGTCAGAAAACGCATTATTCGCCATCTTGATCTCATGGCTTTTCATGAGGTTCACATTGGCTTTCAGCGTGTTGATCTCGCCATTATGGGCCAGCATCCGGAAGGGCTGGGCTAGCTGCCAAGACGGGAAGGTGTTCGTCGAAAAGCGCTGGTGATAAATCGCCGCGCGGCTGACGAAACGATCATCTTTCAGGTCGGGATAAAAATTATCGATATCCTGGGCGAGGAACATGCCCTTATAAATAATTGTCTGAACAGACAGGGAGCAGACGTAAAAACTCGGGATCGCGGCTTCGATGACACGCTTCTCAATCCGGCGGCGCACGATATAAAGCTCGCGCTCCAGCGTGTTGCCTTTGCGGCCTTTGGGGTCGCGGAACATGACCTGCTCAATCGCGGGACGGGTGGCGCGGGCCTTGTCGCCAATGATCGACACATCGACCGGCACTTGCCGCCAGCCATAGATGTAAAAGCCTTCTTTCAGCAGTTCTGTTTCGACGATGGTCCGGGCGGCCTCTTGCGCATTGAAATCCGTGCGCGGCAGGAAAATCATGCCGACAGCGATTTTCACATTCGTCGGCTTGTGGCCTGTCCGTTCGATCTGCGCGCGGAAGAATTCCTGCGGAATATCGAGGCGAATACCCGCCCCGTCGCCCGTCTTGCCATCTGCGTCCACAGCGCCGCGATGCCAGACATTTTTCAGCGCTTGGATCGATTTCTCTACGACGTCACGACGGGGTGTGCCGTCAACAGACGCGACGAGGCCAACACCGCAATTGGCGTGCTCATCCGCCGGATTATAGGCATGGGCATCGATTAGCGCGTCGCGCTTGGCAGTATAATCGGAGAGCCAGTTCTTATCGTGTGTCATGTGTGCTTCGCCATTTTTTCCATAAATTCCACCATGACTTGCTCGCCCGTTTTGTGCGGTGCATCTGTGGGAATGTCGTAATAATCCGGCCCGCTATCGGTGAAGATATGCGCGTCCAGTGTGATGTCGGATGTCTCGTCTAGCGTGCCGAGGCTGACGCCCATCTTGTCTGGAAATTGCTTTAGCCGCCAAGCGACGGCCGTACCGCAAGTGTTGCAAAAACCTCGCTCGCCATGCTCTGATCCGGAATACCATTGCAGGGTTTCGCCTTGATCGATCGTGACGCTGCCCTCGAATTGCACCGCATAATAAGCCCCACCGCCGGTCTGCTGCCGACACATGGAACAATGGCAAGCATCCGCCTCGCGCACATCGCCATGTGCGGTGAATGTGACGCTGCCGCAGAGGCACTGTCCGGTGCGAGCCATTATTCCGCCGCCTCCAGCACCTCAGCGCGTTCCAAGCCGCGCAGATATTTGTGCATCGCGACAGAGGCGTCGCGCCCTTCGCGGATCGCCCAGACGACGAGGCTGGCCCCGCGCACGATATCTCCTGCCGCATATACGCCGGGCAGGTTGGTCTCAAAGGTCAGCGGGTTAACGCGCAACGTGCCCCAGCGGGTTGTCGTCAGTTGCGGCGAAAGGAGTTTCATATCTTCGGGCGTGAAGCCTAGCGCCTTAATGACAAGGTCGGCGTTGACGTCGAAATCTTCGCCGGTGGCTTCTGGGGTTTGCCGACCAGAGGCGTCTTTGGGCCCGAGGCGCATGCGTTCTGTGCGAACCAATGTGGCGCGGCCGCCTTCGTCATGGACAGCTTTGGGGCTGGCGAGCCATTCGAACTTCACACCCTCTTCCTGCGCATTGGCCGTTTCGCGGCGAGAGCCCGGCATATTGGCGTGGTCGCGGCGATAGAGGCAGGTCACAGACTCAGCGCCTTGGCGGACGGCCGTGCGGACGCAGTCCATCGCGGTGTCACCGCCGCCGATGACGACGACTTTCTTGCCCTTGGCGGGCTCCTCGGTCGTGACCTCATCCAAACCGCGCTTGTTGCTGTCGATCAGGAAATCGAGGGCGGGCGAAACGCCGTCGGCGCCTGCACCCGGCACGGTCAGGTCGCGAGCGGCATAGACGCCTGTTGCGATCAGCACAGCTTCATGTTTCTCGCGCAGTTTGTCGAAACTAATATCCACACCGACATCGCAGTTGAGGACGAATTCAACGCCGCCTTCGGCCAGACGATCAACGCGGCGCAGGACCGTTTCCTTGTCCAATTTGAAATTCGGGATGCCGTAGATCAGCAAGCCACCCGCGCGGTCGTGACGGTCATAGACGGTGACTTGCCAACCTTGTTCGCGCATTTGTTCCGCGACGGTCAGGCCCGCCGGGCCTGCGCCTATAATGCCCACAGAAAGCGCGCGCTCACGTTTAGGTTTGATCGGCTGGATCCAGCCCTCCGCCCATGCTGTGTCTGTCAGATATCGCTCGACAGAGCCGATGGTGACTGTGCCATGACCGGATTGCTCGATCACGCAAGAGCCTTCGCAGAGGCGGTCTTGTGGGCAGATGCGCCCGCAAATTTCCGGCATGTTATTCGTAGCGTTGCTGACTTCCCACGCTTCTTTGGTGCGCCCTTCGGCGGTGAGTTTCAGCCAATCTGGTATATTATTCTGCAACGGGCAGTGGTTCTGACAGAACGGGACCCCGCATTGCGAACAACGCGATGCCTGTTCGGCGGCTTTCTGGTCGATGTAATCGCCGTATATTTCGAGAAAATCCTCACGCCGTACTTCGGCCTCACGCTTTTGCGGCATATCGCGCGGCGTATCGACGAATTGCAGCATTTTGCGCTTTTCGACACGGGGCTGTGAAGGCGTTTTGGCGTTGGACATGGTCGGCGTTCCCTGAAGTAAGGGACGTCCATAACAGAATGCTTACAAAGTGGATATAGGGTGCGACAATTTGTCATTTGGGGATAGAATTTAGATTTTTAGGCGTTGCAAATTGTGGTTTGTCGCGAAAGACCTTTGAAATCGCCTTATTTCGTTAACCCTGTTGCCCTAACCCCCGTCCATGACGTGGCTTCAGCTCATCCTCCTCGCGATTATTCAGGGCCTGACGGAATTCCTGCCGGTCAGTAGCTCAGCGCATCTCATCCTACCTGCGCAGCTGTTCGGTTGGCCAGACCAAGGTCCGCTGATTGATGTGATGGCGCATTTCGGCTCGCTCTTTGCCGTGCTGCTGTATTTCCGCACGGATGTTGTCGAGATTTTTCGCGGGCTGGGCGACTTGCTGCAACGAAAGCTCAATACGCGTTCAGTGTTGGCGCTCAACCTTATCCTTTCCACCCCGCCAGCCCTCGCCTTGGGCTTTTTTCTCTCCGTGACAGATTTGGACGAGGCCATTCGCTCGCCACTAATCATCGCGATGACGACCATTGTGTTCGGTGTGCTGCTCTGGCTGTCCGATGTTTACGCGAAAGACGATAAACCCGTCGCCGCGCTGACGTGGAAAGGCGCCGTGGGTTTAGGCCTGGCGCAATCGCTGGCCCTGATCCCCGGGACGTCGCGCTCTGGCATTACAATGACGGCGGGTCGGACCTTGGGTCTGTCGCGCGTTGCCGCCGCCCGCTTTTCCATGTTGATGAGCTTGCCCATCATTGGCGCAAGTGGATTATATGCGACGCTGAAATTGGTCTCAGCCGATGCGACGGAACAAACTGCAACGCTCAGCAATGGCTTGGTTGTGGCAGGACTATCTTTTGTTGCGGCCTATGCCTGTATCGCCGTTTTCATGCGCCTTGTCGGGCGGATCGGATTTTTGCCTTTCATGCTTTATCGCCTCTTGCTGGGCGGCGGGCTGTTGATCTGGATTTTCCTCACATAGTGAATTTGTAATCTTCCTAACTGGGAAAGTGGATTGAGCCTTGGATAGACGATGCTTAGAGACTGCGGCGTGAAATCCTTATTCGTCAGTTTTGCCGCGACCTTGACTGTGGGCTTTGTTGCCTCTGCGCCTGCCGCCGCGCAGGTCAGTTCCGTCGCGGATGTGGCGGCCCAAACCTCTATACCGCTGCCCGCGCCAAAGCTCGATACGCAAGAGCTAGACCGTCGCGCGTCACTGTTGATGCAACAGCTGGAAATGACCGGCCTCGCCATTGCAGTCGTGGAAGACGGCAAGATCGCGATGGCCAAAGGCTATGGTGAAGAGCTACGCAATAGCGGCCAGTCCGTCACGCCCGATACCGTCTTTCGCTGGGCGTCTGTATCGAAAGGCGTCGCCGCGAATACTGTGCTCTCCCTCGTCGAGGACGGGGCGCTGACCCTCTCCGATCTGGCCGAAGATCTCGCGCCCAGTCTCGACCTGCCGGGGGAGGTGAAGACCGTGAACCTCGTGCATTTGCTGTCCCATCAGACGGGGATCGTCCGCAATGCCTATGACAATCGCATCGAGGGTGGGCGCGCGGCCAAACCGACCCGTACCGCCCTGTCTCAGTTGGGGGAGCTCTGTGCGCCGGGGACGTGCCATACCTACCAAAACGTCGCCTATGACGCGGCGGCAGAAATCATCGAAGCGAAGACTGGCCTGCCCTATAAAACCGTTGTCCAATCGCGGGTGTTTGACCCGCTGGGCATGGACAGTGCGTCGCTGACGCTGGAGGGGCTGACGCGGAATAAACGCTGGGCTCGACCGCATGGGCGTTTTGGCCAGCCGATCCGCAGTGTGAAACCGACCTATTACCGCGTGCCTGCCGCCGCTGGTGTGAACAGCTCTGTTACCGACCTCGCGAAATGGATGGTCGCGCAATTCCCAGAGGCCGCGCAAATCCCGGCCGAGCGTCTGGCTGCGATGCAAACCCCCATCGTGCGCACAACGGGCGAGCAGCGGTTTCTCAACCGACGGTTTCGCGACTTACAAAACGCGCATTACGGCCTCGGCTGGCGGGTGTATGAGTATCATGGAAACCGCGTGGTCGGTCATCGCGGCGGGGTAGAGGGCTACCGCTCGCTGGTTCTGTTCGACCCCGAGCGCCAAGCCGGCATCGCGATGATGTGGAACAGTCCCCACACCCGCCCGATCGGATTACAAATGGAATTCCTAGACCAACTCTACGGTCTGCCAAAACGCGATTGGTTGCGATTGAAAGAGCCATAGGCTTCGTGTCAAAAATACATTCGTCCCCCGGGTGAACCGGAGGACGACACGGGGTGATTGGGTGTCGACCCCTTAGTTAGAAGGGCGGCACACGATCCGCCCTCCCAATTGATTTTACTTTTGTGCGTAGGCGCGGGCTTTCAGCCTCAGCCCCCAAGTCTCATTATGTACGAAGGTAAGCTCTGGGTCATTCGACGCGTCGATGATTTGCGACAGGATTTCTTTCTCGCACTTACGCTTTAGATAAGACGATGGCTCTGTTTTACGGAAACCTGCGCGTTGCGTTTCTTCGGCACAGGCGGCGCGGGCCTGTTTTTGTAAAGATGTGTAATTCTCTTCAACTGAAACCGTTTTGTCTTGTTTAAGGGTGACGGAGAATGTGTCGTCTGCAGCTTGTGCAGTGGCGGCGGTGCCGAGGCTCAGAATAAGGCCAGCGATCAGTGTCTTCGTGAAGTTAGTCATGGTAAAGTCTCTCTCGTGTTGATGTAGCGCAACCTCTCAAGCTGCCCATTCAACATGCCCCAACCCGAACAGAATTGTCCTGAAGGCCGAATGTGGAATGGCTGTAATTTTTATGATGAAAATATGAGGTCATTGATTTTAATAGGCTTTTAGGCCCTTCAGCGTCTTGTTTGTGTCGCAGAAATTAGATAACCCTCATATTCGGATAGGAATATTGATGGAACGAACGGACATCTCACGCGGCGAACGCTTCGCCATCGGCACGATTATTGTTGAGCCAGAGCGCAATCTTCTCACGCAAGGTGCCGATGTTTTTGCACTTGAGCCAAAAATTATGGATGTGCTGGCTTATCTTGCCCGCCATCAGGGTCGTGTCTGTGCCCGCGATGAAATCGTCACAGCGATATGGCAGGTCGAGTTCGGCGCGGATGAGAGCCTGACCCGCGCGATTTCCATGATTCGTAAAACACTACGACAGGCTGGCGGCCAAGGTCGCTATATCCAAACGATCTCGAAGCGTGGCTATATGTTGCAGGAACCCGTGAAGCGATTATCAGCTTCGGGTGTCGATCGTACCAAGCCGGAAGACGTCTTGAGGGTCAAACCGGCTCCGGCACCCACCCCTGTGGTGCATGAAACGATCAAAACGGTAGAGACCGCGCCAAAGCGCGATGTTCTCCCGGCAGCGAAAAGTTCGAAACTCAAAAACGCGGCGCTTCTGTTTGCGGTCGTAGTAGTAGCGAGCGTGGCGGGGACCCGTTGGGTCGGGCCGCAATCTGCCAATCTGCTCTCACAATCCTTTGGGAGCGAGTTAGCGATTAGCCCCTATGGTCGATCTGTCGCTGTTATGCCCTTCGTCGATATGAGCGTCGCCAAGGACAACCAATATTTCTCGGACGGCATGTCCGAAGAACTCTCCAATGAGCTCCGCAAAATTGAAGACCTGCGTATTGTCGGGCAACGCCTCGGCGGCGCGAGCGACTATGATGACATGTCTTATGAAGAGATCGGAGATCGGCTAAAAGTCTCCCACGTCATCCACGGTTCTGTCCGTAAGCAAGGCGATACTGTCAGGATCACGACGCAGTTGATTAATACCGAGGATAACAGCCATGTCTGGTCATCCAATTATGATGGCACCCTCGACAACGTCCTGTCCCTACAAAATCGCGTGGCCGCAGATATCGTGTTGGAACTCTCTCTCATCTTCAGCGTGAACACCTCAGAGTCGATTGATCTGGAAGGCGTACTGCCGGGCTTGGCTGAAAATTAGGGTATACGAATATCTAAACTTCATTCTTAGAAAGAGCACCACCCCGTCCCTCACCACCAGATAAATAACGCGTCTATCTTCGTCCAGTGTGTGAAGGAACGAGGGGAGGGTATCGCAGGGTGCGGAAGCGGGGATTATGTTTTTTGGGGTGGGGGATTAATTTGGGCAATGGGGGCTTAGCGGACATTACAGTTTCGATTAAAGGTATCCGGCCTTATTTGAATTTCCTTCTTTGATTGTGAAGTAAAAAATAATCTATATAGTAGTATTCCCGGGTGGTAAATAAATTGCGTGTTTATCAGGGAGGCTATTATCAGATGAAAATATTATCTTACAATCCGGGACACGATGGAGCTATTGCCCACATTGAGGATGGGCAACTGATTACATCAATAGAAGCAGAAAAAAACTCGGGTTACAGATACTCATCAGTTTCAATTCCAGATGTTCTAAATGTTATCAGTGAACTTGAAACGATGCCAAATGTCATATGCTCTAGTGGCTGGTGGCCAAGAGACCATCATGAATACTTACACGGTTCCCAAAATAATTTCGGATATCGAGGCGTTTCAAATGATGATGTTATCGTGCACCGAGGGCGATTTTTTAAAGGTAAAGTCGACTTCTTTTCATCTTCGCATGAAAGATCTCACCTGCTTAGTGCATATGGTATGTCAGACCTGCCCAAAGGCACCCCTTGCTACGCGTTGATTTGGGAAGGAGAAATGGGGGCGTTTTATGAGATAGATGCTGAATTTAACATCGAACTAATTGCGAATGTTCTTAATCAACCAGGTAACCGATACGGGTTCCTCTATGGGTTAGCGGATCCTACTTTTCCTAAAGACGGGCCATACCCTCGTTCTTCAGATGCCGGAAAGTTAATGGCCTTGGCGTCATTCTCAAACCGATCAAAACCGTCCAGTGATGAGAAAAAGTTACTTAGTTTTTTACTCGATGGCCCGCTGAAGAAACTAAGTGATTATGAGGACATAGATCAAGCTCCACATTTGAACGTAGGCTTGGATGATCCTGAATTTCGTAACTTTGCAGGCATTTTCAGTGATGCTCTCTTTGATAGATTTCATCAGTATGCGATCAAGAATCTAAAGAAGAAGCAACCGCTCTTGATAGCTGGTGGGTGCGGTTTAAACTGTGATTGGAATTCTAAATGGAAGGAAACCAATATTTTCAGCGAAGTCTTTGTACCACCAGTAGCGAATGATTCAGGTTCCGCAATAGGCACAGCAATAGATGCCCAGTTCCACTTCACGGGCAATCCAAAGATAGAGTGGGATGTCTACGCTGGCTTGCCTTTTAGAGTAAAAGGCTCATTTGACGTGAGTAAATACGACATACAAGACTTTAATTACGGAAAGGTAGCTGATGCTCTAGCAAGCGATTTAATTCTAGCATGGGTGAGTGGTAGATATGAGATTGGCCCGCGCGCTCTTGGCAACAGATCTATTCTAGCTGCTCCGTTTGGAGATAGCACTAGAATCAGATTGAACGAGATCAAGCAACGTGAACAGTTTCGTCCAATTGCTCCAGTTTGTCTGCTTGATGAAGCGGCAAAATGGTTCGGTTGCAATCATGAAAGCCCCTATATGTTGTTCACCCATCGCGCTACTACTAATGCTCTCGCAGCGGTTACTCATGTCAACCGAACTGCTCGCATACAGACCGTTACAACATCGTCTAATAAGAGCCTTTATAATTTACTTAGCGCCTTCAAAGAACGGACTGGTTATGGAGTTTTGTGTAATACATCCCTAAACTTTAATGGGAAAGGCTTTATAAATAATATCATCGATCTAGACGCCTATACTGTCGAACACGGTCTGGACGGGTTTGTAACTGAAGGTCAGATTTATTTGCGTAAAGATTCCCTACAATATCAACAATACGCTGGAGATGCCAAATCCATATCTCAGAGTAGAGGACAACTCTAGCATGGATTCTTACGCAGTTGGTTTCGAAGAAGATGAAACCCTTCGATCAAAATTCATTCGAGAGATAACGTTAAGTCAGCTTCAAAAAACTGATGCTATGAATGATTTTTTACAATATGATAATAGTAATATCCCCAAAACCTTAGTTCGGTATTGGCATGATCTTAATGCCATGCCTGATGACGTGCGTGTTTGTGTCGACAGTTGGAATAGATTGAAAACTGAAGGATTTGAATTCCGAATGTTTGATGACTTATCAGCTAAGGCCTACATAGCTAAAAAATACGGTAGTAAAGAGAGCGAGGCATTCTCGAAATGCCGACACCCAGCCATGCGCAGTGATTATCTGCGAATGTGCTTTATACTCGCTGAAGGTGGTTTTTATGTGGATACAGACGACGTACTCTTAGGTGATGGTTGGCAATATGTATTTCGTGACAGCAAACTAAAACTTCAACCGCTGTGTTATGATATTCCAGCTAATGGAATGCTAAAAGCGACTGATATATGGAAGACTAATCTACCCACTGACGGACTGATATTTTATATTAACAATGACCCAATTGCCGCGCCCCCGGGTCATCCAGTTTTGCGCAGAGCCCTTATTCGTGCAACCCGAAAGCTTCTGGGAAAGGACGTTCTTCCAGAGATTCAGTCGACTACTGGTCCTGGGAACATTACAGCAGCTTTAGCCGCTCATGCTCGAGAACTAATGATAGCCAATATTGCCGTCGATTTCGAGTTTCTTCCTAATTGGGATACTATAGCTGAGACCCGATGGGACCTCAGCTACCGGAATGATGCCCGCAATTGGCGCAACATGGATGTTACCTAATTTCATGGTTCAAGGTTCAATAAAATGAATCTACGTCAAGTGCCTAGTTCGCTACGCAGCTTCGGCTTTCGGTTAGGACGTAATTTAGCCGGTGTTGTTCCCGGTGGTAGGATAGATGCTTTTGGAATCGGTGATAACAAGATTTCATCTATTTTAGTTATAAACCTTGATCGCCAACCTAAACGATGGCGACGAATACTTCGGGAACTAGGTCGCTTCAAAACATCAGAAGGTGCTTCATTAAAAGTAATTTCCCGACGCTTCGCTGCTGTTGATGCTCGCGAAGGGCGTGCTGTCGCTGCTACGGTCGATGTTGACCGGCATTACTGCATTGGAGACCAATTATTTGTCCAACCTGATATAAGGCTTGAAGAATGTTTTGGTGTCGACGAGCCAGTCAAAATGACTCGGCAAGAGGTCGCGATTGCGAGGTCGCACATTGAGGTTTGGAAGACAATAGTGGCAGGTCCTCACAAATACGTATTGATATTGGAAGACGATATTTGGTTTCGACCGGGTGCAGCATCTGCGATCAATAGAGCTTGGCGTGCGGCTCTAAAACGCTATCGATCTGAAGGTGACTTAAATTTGTTATACTTATCATATGAAGACGCGGGAGGTACAGCGGAGCGCTCTGATACTTGCGAAGTATTATTTCGGCCTCTGAGAGGACTATGGTTTTTATCAGGTTACGTGCTCTCACAAAAAGGGGCCGCTTCACTTTTGAAAGCGATGCCAGTAGTTGGACCCGTTGATACTTGGATTAATTACCGTTTTGAGAAAATACACCCGCTTGCCCTTTCATCTCCGGTTGTCCTTCAGAGAGAGGACAATATTTCGACTAATTCCTATTCAATACTTCCATATTTAGCACGTGCAGGAATTGTTGATTCTGCGTCAGACCCCGCACCGCCAGAACGGGCTATTGTCGATCCTGTTTTTGGTTGGACGGCTGAGAGTGATCGTGAAAGTCTCGCCATGGCTTTATCAATCTTGGGACTTCGTGTCCGTGTGTTTGATGATGACCAAGTTGAAGTCCAAATTGATCAACTTCCAACACTTTTTGAAGAATTTGATGTTATCCTCAACGCTCCACTTGCATCAGCCGCACTAGCCAGAGTTGCTGCCAATAAAAGCTCTCGTTTTATACTCGAGGACGGCATGAGGGAATTAATTGGCCTCAAACAACAGATACTACCGCCTTCACAAACTTTACTAATTTCAGGGGAAACGGGGTTTTGGAAACCTATTTGTGACATCCTAAATTTAACTGTACCCATTCAATCATTTCCAGCCGGAGCTCATCGCGATTGTAAGGTCTTCCGAGATGGTCGTGCTCAAAAAACTATTTCAACACGAACTTCACCTGATCTCATGAACGGCATATTTGACGATTCACCTTGGCTTCTCCCGCTAAGAAATGCTTGGAAATCAGTATCCGTTGATGAGCTACCCATAACTACCGAGGTGAGTCGTACGGTATTTTCTGAAATGACTTCTCCCAATAAATTATTCGTTCCTTTAGTCGAGACCTTTCCTGGAAATCAGGCCTCATTTGCGCTTGATGGCATCCACTATAATCAAGATGGAATACGTATAGTCCTAAGCAAAGAGACCACTGGAGCGAGGCCATATAGGTCTGGCGCATTCGCCTCGTCGACTGCTTTTGAATATGGACGATTTGAAGCTGACATTAAGGCTGCTTCAGGAGCTGGTTTAATAACGGGCTTCTTTCTTCATAGAAGCAATCCCAAGCAGGAAATCGATATTGAAATAAGCGGAAATGACCCGAGGAAAATGCTGATGAACGTTTATTTCAATCCCGGGGATGATGGTGATGTTATGGAATACGGTTACCGTGGATCACCGTGCGCGATTGATCTCGGATTTGATGCTACTGAGGATTTTCATCACTACTCTATAGAATGGCAACCAGGTCATATCTCATGGTCTGTGGACGGAAGAATTGTTCATCAACGTGTAAGTTGGGAGCCGACTCCTATTCCATATCTTCCTATGCGATTATACGGAAACTTGTGGGCTCCTCGCTCTGAGGAATTGGCTGGGCGATTGGAGAATAATACTCTTCCAGCAAATGCTGTTTTTAGAAATGTGTCAATACGAGAAAATTAATGCCAACTATTAAGTAAAAGCGTAGATAGCTAGCTAATGCCTGAAATTCTAACGGCTTAAATCGTCCAAAGTTAAGACACACGAGATGTCCGCTATGGGGATGTACCTTCTCAAGCGGGGGCAAAGCGGACATTGGGCCGGTGTCTTAAATCGCTCAAAATAAGGCGCTGACTACTCGTCACATTCTGTCGAAAGCAAACCTTATGTATCAGTGTTACTTATTTTTAAGACAGCCTAAAAACAATTGAACCAAATCAGCTAATCCAGCGACTTATATAGCGAAAGATCATGTATAAGGGCAGTAATGCAAAAGAGGTTGGACAAACTCTATACTGAATATTTGGTGACTCGGGCTCAAACTGGGGATCGAGAGGGGTTTAATCTGTTGGCGGAACATTACCAAAAACGCCTACTAGCGTTTGCCTATCGCCTAACCGGCGATGGAGAAATGGCACAAGACGCTGTTCAAGAAGCTTGGGCCGACATTGTGCGCGGGTTAGTCCGCTTGTCTGACGTACGTCTCTTTAAAGCTTGGGCCTATAAAATAGTCTCTCGCCGCTGCACTGATCAAATCAGAAAGGTACAGCGCCGTCGTAAAATAAATTCTGCCTATGCATCCGAATCCCGTCTTCAAGTCATAGACGGAGCCTACTCGGAACAAAGTGCCGACAACAATACTATTCTCGCACTGATACAGAACCTGCCTACTGAGCAGCGTACAACTATGGTTCTATTTTATTCGGAAGACCTCGGTGTCGCCGAAATTGCTCATATAACTGGTGTACCAGTCGGCACCGTAAAAACCCGGCTACTGCATGCACGGAATAAAATCCGTGCGAAACTGGAAGGAAACAATCATGTCTGATATTGACCAAAAAATCCAACAAGCTCTCGATGCCGAGACGATAGATTTATTGTCGGAGCTTGAAGAGCAGGGCTTGTTCGCACAACTCGGAGGTCTGTTTCGGGGTAAGATGGGGTGGCTCAGTGCTGCAACGC
>CAYPWW010000029.1:0-26569 GCA_964414555.1 uncultured Algimonas sp. | reverse complement strand
GCACCATTGGACCGCACTCATCCAGATCAATCTGATAGGTGTCCCAATAGGGATTGCCGCCATCCGTCGGGTCATAGCGGTAGATTTTGAACGTCTTTAGACGTTTGGCCGTTTTCGGCGCTTTCCAAACCTTGCCCTTACGGACCTTGGAATTCTTGGGAAGTGTAAGCTGTACCATGCGAGCGACATATCCGTGGCTAAGTTCAGAGTGTCTATATAAGCCAAACGAAGCAGAAGTGTAGAGCTTTCATACGCGACATTCTGCGCGGTCGTGGACCTATCCCGCGCGGGCGATCTCGCGATAGTTCGGCACGACAAAATCCTCATTCTCATCATCAATGTCACTGAAAAGGAACGCAAGATCCTTCACGTCGCAAGCCAGAACATCCGCGACATCGGAAAGAATGTCTTCGCGTGTTTGAGGGTGAACAGTCTGTGCCGTTCGCAAGCCAGATGTGACAAAGCTAGCCTTTGTCGACGGAGCTAGAACGGAACCCGGACGGGTCATGTAGTCGGCAATTAACCTGCCGAGGGCGAGCGTGGGGCGCATGGGGCAATCGTCCCTAATATGTGACGCGGCCTCTTCATCTTTTTATTATGGGGCGCGGACCGCTTGGATTTACACAAGCACACTTCGGAGAAATGTAAAGGTGAAACTCAGTCTTCAGCTAAAAACTATCGACCACTTCATCTTGCGTTCATCTTAATGACAGAGCGGTTGGGATTATCCAAAAACGCGCCGCAGGATTTCCGATGTTCGTTTGGCCGGATTGGCGCGGATCGCTTGTTCTTCTTCTGCGATGTAGCGGAAGACCCCGCGCAACCCGTAATCAACCCCATGCGCGATCAGGTCATTTCGAGCATCCCGGCCCAGGTTCGGGGCAAAGGGTACGGCGGCCAGCTGTCCACTGACTTGATCGACCAAGTTCAACGCGCCCGTCTGCCCCAGCGCGTTTTCCATAATCGGAGAGAACAAGCTGGAGAGCGAGGCACTCGTCCGGTCGCGCAGGTAATCTGTGGCAGCCGTCGTGGGGCCGCGCACGATGTTAAGGGCATCCGCAATCGACAGACTGCTGACCGCGTCGAGGAAAATATCACGCGCGACGGGAGCCGCTTTTTCTGCCCCGCGGTTCAGCTGTGTTTGCAACTCGACCAACAGGCTGTCTGCGCCAATCGGTGCGAGATAGGACTGCACATCCTGTAAGACTTTGGGCAGCGGAATCCGGATCAGATCATTGCGCAAAAACCCGTCCAGCACGCCAACGGTTGCCAGCGCATTTCCTACCCCATTATCGAGAGCCGCGCGAATCCCGCGCGCAGCGTCAGCTTGGGTCAATCCGCCCGCTTGCGTAATCCCGTCCAAGATCGTCGGGTCAAATGTCTCACAAGCACTGACGAAAGGAAGCCCAGCCAAGCCAGCGAGTACAAAGCGTCGATCGGTCATGTGAGGTCATCCTGTTTGGCCATCTGATAAAAACGTTCGCGCATGTTGAACCGGATCAAGCCATAGGCAAAGCCGCCAACTGTAAAAATCGCGACGGTCAATGGAGTCACACCGCCAGGCGCCTCCCCCGTAATCGCGCGCACGCCCAGTGCGAGGCCCAGCAGCAACATCGGAAAACCCACGGCATGTAGCGCGGCATAGCGCATCCGCCCCATCGTGCGTTGCCGTTCCCAGCGTTTGACGAAACCTTCAGCTCTCACGCGTCGTTTTCCATTTCATCGCGAGCCTTTGCATAGGCCTTTTCTGAGACGGACCACGTCAAAAGCCCAAATAAAATTCCACCGATTCCGAAGATTGGAACAGCGAAACGGAGGGTTCCTAGGAATGTTCCGCCGTCCAACACACCCAACCACGCCATCGCACCAGACCAAAGCACGGCCGTCAGGACACCCCAATACAGGACGCCATTGATAAGGATATAGCGCCATTTTCCGCCACTTCGCAGACGCGCCCACCGATGAAATTGTGTCTTCGTCATCATCTTAGATGTCGCGATCCGCGAATTTCGGGGCGCGTTTTTCGAGAAACGCGCGCACGCCCTCCTCGCAATCGGGGCTGACAAAGGCCTTATTCAGCATCCGGCTTTCCGTCATATGTGCCTCGAACGCGGCTGGCTCTAGCGCGCCATAGCCCATCATGGACTGGCGCAGCAGGCGTTTGTTATTGGAGGCCGAGGTCGGCGAGCAATTCACGGCAATATCGCGGGCGAGGTCCAGCGCGCGCGGCAAAACATCCTCTGTCGGAAGAACTTCGCTGACAAAGCCCGCGCGGTACATCTCATCGGCGCTCAGGATACTGGCGCGCAAAATCCATTCATTCGCTTTAGCCCAACCAACGAGACGCGGCAGGAACCAGCTGGCCGCGCCGTCACAGACGATCCCGCGCCGCGCGAATGGAAACGCCCATTTGCTGCGCTCTGAACAAATGCGGATATCCATCGGCATGGTCATGGTCGCGCCGACGCCTACGGCCGCGCCGTTGACCGCACCTATGATGGGCGTATCGACGGCAAACATATCCAGCACCAGCTCTCCCCCCGTGTCCCGTGCGACGTCGCCCTCCATCGTGGGGGCATCTGATAATCCGGCCGAGGCGAAGCCCTCGGATATATCTGCGCCGGCGCAGAAAGCCCGCCCTGCCCCGGTAACAACAATCACCCGTACGGAAGGATCAGCGTCCAGCGCCTTATACGCAGCTTGCAATTCTCGGTGCATCCGAACGTTAAAACTATTCATCGCCTCTGGGCGATTTAGCGTGAGGACGGCCACGGAAGTTTCCATCGTGTCGCGCGAAATGAGAAGCGTTGTGTAATCTGTCATGTGCAATCGCTAACGGCTTTCGCGTACAGATGCAAAGCGCGGATCGCCTTAGGCCCCATCCCGCATCTTCGACCAAGCCTCTAGCCGCGCTTTGATCGCGGCTTCTCGGCCCTCGCCTTTGGGGGTGTAGAACACCTCGCGCGCCATACCATCCGGGAAATAATTCTGGCCGGAAAATCCGGTTTCCGTGCTGGGGTCATAGGCATAACCGTCGCCGTAACCGATTTCCTTCATCAGCTTTGTCGGCGCGTTGAGAATATGTTTTGGTGGCGGCAGAGACCCCGTCGCACGGGCTGATTTCATGGCGGCTTTGAACCCCTCATAAACGCCCACGGATTTCGGCGCCGTCGCTAGATGCACCACTGCATGCGCCAGCGCCAGCTCACCCTCTGGACTGCCGAGGCGCTCATAGGCGCGGGTGGCTTCACTCGCGATCATCAGCGCCGTTGGGTCGGCAAGGCCGATATCTTCGCTGGCAAAGCGCACCAAACGCCGTGCGATATAGCGCGGGTCCTCGCCCCCGGTCAGCATGCGCGCAAACCAGTAAAGCGCCGCATCCGGGTCAGATCCACGCATGGATTTGTGCAGTGCCGAAATGATATTGTAATGTTCGTCCCGCGACTTGTCATAGGCGGGCGCGCGCTTTTGTAAGAGCGCGGCCACACCAGCGGCATCTAATTCCATGTCACCAGCCGCAAAGACTTCATCCGCAAGGGTCAGGAGATAGCGCCCATCCCCATCGGCAAATCCGATCAAGGTCTCTCGCCCAGACACATCGACAGGCAAAGCACGGTCCTGCTCAGCCTCGGCGCGTTGTAGCAAGCCTTCCAAGGCAGGTTCATCCAAACGGTTCAGCACAAAGACCTGGGCCCGCGACAGCAGCGCGCCATTTAATTCGAAGCTCGGGTTTTCCGTCGTCGCCCCAACCAGCGTGACGACCCCTTCTTCGACATAGGGCAGGAAACCGTCCTGCTGCGCACGGTTAAAACGATGGATTTCATCCACGAACAGTAGTGTCCCTCGCCCCGTTTCGCGGCGGGCGCGGGCCGCGTCGAACGCTTTGCGCAAATCTGCGACACCAGAGAACACGGCCGAGAGTTGGACAAACTCTAACTCCGCTTGATCCGCCAGAAGGCGGGCGATGGTCGTCTTTCCGACCCCTGGCGGACCCCACAGGATCATGGACGCCAACCGCCCCTGTGCCAACATTCGCCCAATGGGGCCGCCCGTGCCGATCAAATGATCCTGCCCAACCACGTCCGAGAGCTGCGCCGGACGCAGGCGATCAGCCAGCGGGCGCGGTGCCGCCGTTTCCAGACCAGCAGATTGAAACAGGTTCTCCATCTAAGGCACTGTGTCCGCGTCCAGCCGTGAAGGCAACCGCGAGACGTTCAGGGAATGCTAACGGCTTGCGCCTAATTTCATTTGGAAACGGGATCGGTTTGCATGGAACACGCGCTAAAACGCTTTGAGACTTTTCTAGGCCTCGACTCAATCACTTCGACCAGCAAGCTGATGCGCGCGCGGGCCGTGTATCTGATTGGCGGCGCGTTCATCCTGACCCAACTCGTCAATCAGTTCGCCATGTATCATTCCTATGGTGGCTTTACGTTTGATCATATGATTTCTGCGGTCGCCTGTGTCGCCGTCGTCGGAACAGTTCTCCTTTTGCGCCATACCAAGACGTTTCCCTTATTTGCTGCGATATTTTCCGTCCTGATCGTCTTAGGTGTGTTGGCATCGGCGCTCCCAGAGAAGACGGGCATCAACAGCGCGTTGATTCCGTTTTTCGTTCTGGGGATCGTGACGAATGGTTTCATCTGTGGCTGGCGCGCGACTGTGCTTTTTGGCATCGGCGTCTTTTGTACGATTTGGGTCCTTTGGTCGGTCTCGGCAGGGTATCAAGCGACTCCGATTTTCGACGTCGAAGCCTTTGCAGATCGGAATTATCAGCGCGCGGTGCAGGCCAGCCTTGCGACCCTCATGATCACAGCGATCAGCTCGATCTTCAGCCATAATATGCACAAAGCGTTTGGCGAACTGGAAGACGGCATTGTCACGGCGCAATCCTCTGATCGGGCCAAGACCGAATTTCTCGCAACGATGAGCCATGAGCTTTGCACGCCGATGAACGGAATCATCGGAGTCAATGACTTGCTGATGGAATCGGATCTCGACGCGGATCAGCGCGAGTTAACAGATATGATAAAACTCTCCGGATCGCATTTGCAGCACATCATCGGGAATGTGCTATTATTCTCGCAGCTCGACGCTGGGAAAATCGTTGTCTCACATCAGCCTTTTGATATCGCGGCCTGCGCCAACAAAGTCGCGTGGTCGCGCCTCACGGAAGCGCAAGACAAAGGTCTCGCTTTGCAGATAGATATTCCCGTTGATCTGCCACGACATGCCGTGGGCGACCCGATGCGTTTAGGACAGATCATTGCAGCGTTGCTCGACAATGCGATCAAATTCACGGCAAAGGGCGAGATTGTTCTGGCCCTGCGTGTCGATAACGAAACGGCCGGTGATGTGAATTATCAGATCAGCGTCCGAGACACGGGGCTGGGTATTCCGGTCGCCTCTCAAGACAGTATTTTTGAGCGTTTCACCCAAGTGGATGGATCCATCAAACGCGAACATGGCGGGTCAGGCCTAGGCCTGACCGTCGCACAAGGATTGGCGCGCTGCATGGGAGGTCAGATCCGTGTGGCCAGTCGAGAAGGCGAAGGCAGTATCTTCACCCTCGACCTCAGACTGCCTTTGGCGGAGAGCGCTGCGGACATCTCCCGACTCGCAGCAGAATAAGCGGACAATAAACCGGTTCGACCTCATCGCGTAAAAACGGCACTTAGCAGGTGATCACACCCTCTTTTCAAAGAGTCCGGTGAATTGAAAATAGACTCTACCGACAAAAAATTTCAGAACCTAAGTTAGCCGGACACTAGTCTCTACACCTTTGGTGCAAAACTCTAAATGAGGGTTCCGACAACACGTCGTGGGGCCATGTTCGTGTTGTCATAACGCTCAATTGAGTCCGGCTCGGGCGCGTCTGACTAAAATGAGTGTGCCCGGTCTTGTGCAAGCAAGGCCGGGCCATTTTATTTTCGACCCCTGTGTTGGATTTATTTATCGGAACGTTCATAAAAGCCCCGCACTTACGAAGTGGGAAGATTGATGAGAGGAGAGAACCTCTATGTTCGGGCGGTCAGTATCTCAGGCTTATTGGAGCTCGCCGAAAAGAAGGGTGCACCCTCCGAAGCTTGGGCAAAAGATGTAGGGCTAGAACTGCCCAGCCGATCCAACAAAATTGATTTTGTCTCTTGGAATGCGATCTGCGATTTTTTGGAGCGATGTGCGCAACGCCTAGACTGCCCAACATTTGGGATCGAATGGGCCTATGCCACACCACAGGATGCCCGCAACAGTGGCCCGATTATTATGAATTGGGTCAAGCGGCGAAACCTATCGGACTTGCTCGACCTCTCCTTAGACTATCAAGCGATCCACACAAATGGCGTGAACTATAGCTATGATCACGTTGAATCCGAAGGCTTGGTAAAAGGCTATATCGACATTCATCCGCTGTCTCATTTTTCGCGGCAATATAGCGAGCATATTGCCGCCTATATTCTCATGCATGCGCGCAGACTCTACCCAGAAATCAAAATCATGCAGGTCACATTTCAGCATAAAGCGCCAGAGGATCTGCGTGTGCACCATCGCGTCTTTGGAGAGAATATAATCTTCGACGCGCCAAGTCATACGGTAACGATCAGCGATCAAATTTTAGAAACCAGCAAGAGCTCAGCCTTCAATCGCAAGATTGCACTTCCGCTCTTCGAAAAATATTTAAATGACAGATTACGTAAATCTGTACCGGAATCGTCGATTTCCACACATGTCGCCAGCATGTTGCCGATGATTTTTGGACTGCGCGAAAGCGGTATAGCCGAAGTCGCAAAGGCGATGAATATCAGCGAGAAGAAATTACAACGCCTCTTAAGACAAGAGGGCACGACCTATAGCGAAATTCGCGAAAAAGTTCGCGAAGAGACCGCGCGCCGTCTTCTTATCACAAGTGATATTTCAATCACGCGCTTGGCGAAAACGCTCGACTACAAAACGCTAGAGAGTTTCCACACAGCGTGCAGCCGCTGGTTCAACTGCAGCGCACGAACATTCCGACAAAAAAGCCGGAATGAGGATCAATAAACGCGCTTCTTCGGTTCGATGTAATCGATGCCGTCTGTCATCGTATAATCATGGACGGGACGGTAATCGATTGTGACATCGTTCTTGTCATAATCATACCACGCCAGCGTGTGCTTCATCCATTCGGCATCGAGCCGATCTGGATAATCCTCATGCGCATGGGCCCCACGAGATTCCTTGCGGTTGTCTGCAGAGGCCATTGTGACACGGGCCTGACCGATCAAATTATCCAGCTCTAGCGTTTCCATTAGGTCTGTATTCCAGATCATCGTCTTATCGGCGACGGAGACATCTTTGAGCGAAGCTGCGATGGCGGTGACTTTGTCCATTCCTTCGGCCATGCTCTCTTCTGTGCGGAAGACAGAGCAATGCTCTTGCATCGCTTTTTGGAGGCTCAGGCGAATGTCCGCCGTTTTGGAGCCACCGTCCGCGTTTCTATATTTTTCGATCCGCGCGATGGAATTTGCTCCGGCGTCGTGAGGCAGAGGTGCTTGTTCTTTGTTTGGCGTGCAAGTCTCGCCCACACGCTTACCAGCGGCGCGTCCAAAGACGACAAGGTCGATCAAGCTGTTGGAGCCCAAGCGATTTGCACCGTGAACGGACACACAGGCGGCTTCGCCCACGGCCATCAAACCAGGAACAACGGCGTCAGGGTCTTTGCCTTTTTTCGTCAGAACTTCGCCGTGATAATTGGTTTGAATACCGCCCATATTGTAATGGCACGTCGGCAGGACAGGGATTGGCTCTTTCGTCAAATCAACGCCGGAGAAGACTTTGGCAGTCTCCGAGATACCCGGCAGGCGAGATGCGAGGACCTTGGGGTCCAGATGATCCAGGTGCAGGAAGATATGATCTTTGTTCTTACCCACACCGCGACCTTCGCGGATTTCCATAATCATTGAACGCGAGACCATATCACGCGGCGCGAGGTCTTTCACGCTGGGCGCATAGCGTTCCATGAAACGCTCACCTTCAGAGTTCGTCAGGTAACCACCCTCTCCGCGCGCGCCTTCCGTGATGAGGCAGCCCGCCCCGTAAATACCGGTCGGGTGGAATTGAATGAACTCCATATCTTGTAGAGGAAGTCCTGCGCGCAAGACCATCGCATTGCCATCGCCCGTGCAGGTGTGCGCGGAAGTGGCAGAGAAAAACACGCGGCCATAACCGCCCGTCGCGAGGATGACGGTCTGCGCGCGAAAGCGGTGCAACGTTCCGTCATCGAGTTTCCATGCGGTGATGCCGCGGCAGACACCGTCTTCCATGATCAGGTCGAGTGCGAAATACTCGATAAAGAACTCTGCATCATTGCGAAGAGACTGGCCATAAAGCGTATGCAACATAGCGTGACCGGTTCGGTCAGCCGCCGCACACGTGCGCTGGACGGGCGGGCCTTCGCCGTATTCTGTTGTATGGCCACCGAAGGGGCGCTGATAAATCTTACCCTCATCTGTGCGAGAGAATGGCATGCCCCAATGTTCCAGCTCGTAAACAGCCTTGGGCGCTTCACGGCAGAGATATTCGATGGAGTCTTGATCACCGAGCCAGTCGGAACCTTTGACCGTGTCATACATATGCCAGCGCCAGTCATCCGGCCCCATATTGCCGAGCGACGCCGCGATGCCGCCTTGGGCCGCAACTGTGTGCGAGCGTGTCGGGAAGACTTTCGTCACACAGGCGGTCTTCAATCCGGACTGTGCCGCACCGAGCGTAGCGCGAAGGCCAGAGCCACCCGCGCCGACAACAACGACGTCGAAAGTATGATCGGTCCATTCAGTCATGTGACTATCCTAGAAATGCAAGTTTGATGACGGCAAAGGCCACGGCTGCCCATAAAATGAGCGCCCCGAACTTGTTTTTCAACAGGCCAAATGCGCGCAGACCGCCGGTGAAGTAATCCATGATCACTTCGTCCATCTCCAGCTTACAATACCAGATGGCCGCCGTGAAAAAGGCGAGGAAACCCAGCCCGCCAATCGGTGTCGACAGCCAAGCCGCAATGCCGTCTGTGCCGCCGCTAATCGCGCCAACCGCGGACAAGATCGCAAACGGCAGACCGATGATCAGGCCCCAGCCGACATAGCCATGTAATTTATGATGAGCCGTGCCCTTACCGTGCGCCATTAGATAGCTCCCGTCGCGAGAAAGGTGATCGCAAAGGCCAAGAGGATCGACCCGAACAGCATGACATAAGACAGCAGGTTATTCAGCTCTGGCTTCAGCATAGCGCCTTTATCCCAAACCGCATGGCGAAGTTGCGCCAGCGCCATAAAGATGAAGGCGAACAAGAAAACGAATAATCCAAGCGCGCCTAGAGGACTAAAGATCAAACCCTCCAACGGCAGGCTGCCCGTCAGGGATAGAATCAGTACGCCAACAGCGACCAAGATCAGAGCCGTGTAGCAGATGATCGCACTCGCGCGGTGCACGATCGAGCTCATCATCGCAGGGTGCCAGCGCCAAACTTGCAAATGCGGCGACATGGGCCGCGAGTCTTTCCAATTCGATGACATGAAAACCGTCCTTGTTTCGATTGTCGCGCAACCTAGGCCGCGCACTCATTGAGTCAACGCCAATCGCAGGGCGATCGATCCAAAAAACTTCGTAAAAAGCCTAGAGTCTATAGGTCAAACTCTGCTTGGAAATGCCGGCCTTCGCGGCGAAGCGTATAGATGAATTGCTCCCCCGGCAGGATTTCCACTGTCCAGATATTCGTGATCGAAACATCGAGGCCATTCGCTTTGAAATTGGCAATCGTCGCGGCATCCGCGGGAAAGCTACCAAGTGTCGCAGAAGGGTTCGAATCCGTCCCACCATAGCCCGTCACATCATCTGGCGTTCCATCGCTATGCAAATGCTGGTGCGTGAAATGCACACCCGTTTCCGTCGGGGTGAAAATCCACGTGCGGGACGTATCCTCGCCCACAGCCAGCGGCAGCGCCACGCGCGTATCTGAACATTCAACCGGCCCAACGACCAAGTCGACCGCGCGCCAATCTGCATCTTCGGGGTCATCGCTGACAACCGCACCTGTTACGGTCTGGCCACATAATGTGCGAAGGGACGACATGAAGTCCTCTGGCGGGGCGGACGAACATCCGGCGAGTGCGACAGCAGAGAGAATAAGGAGATGTTTCATATTTGGTCCCTGCGCGAGGGCGCGCACCGGGTCAATCCCAAGCACCGAGATGCGACGCACTTACTCTCGCCCAGGGCGCAGGATTTTCGCATCCGTCGTATTGATCACATTCTCACCTTGGAACGCATAATATCGCCGCACGTCATAGCCTTGCTCTTTCAACTCCTCGATCAGGCTCTCCTCGCCTAGAAGATGCGACGTCCCGACGGCGACAAAGCCCGTGCCGCTATCATCCATGAACTGCGCGAGGCGGAGCGCCCAAGCCCGATTGCGATCCCGTAACAGCGCGTTGAAAACTTCCGGCGCACGGGCGCGCATCGGTGTAACAAGCTGCTCGGTCAGATAATCCGTCCCGCCCACGGCCCATTGTTCTGCGATGCGAGTCATATCCATGCCCAGCGAATTAAACTTTTCCAGCGTTTCCGTGAGCAGCCGCATTTGCACAAAATCCGGCAAACCTGCCGAGGCCAATAACTGCGCCTCAACGCTCTCCAAATAGATGATGTTTTTCCCTGTCCGCGCCGCGCGAGATTTCAGCGCCTCATCGGCAGACAAATCTGCACTCAGCCCTGCATTTTGCGCAGCCGCAAAGGTCAGGAACTCGGACGCGAGCCAAGGCTTCATCGAATCCAGCGCGGCCAAGCTCAAGTCGCCATTATTCGCCGCCGCATCGAGGAGCTTTAGCTGATAGCTGTCTAGCCCATCGGAAAGCCTCAGGCCGTCATCCCGCAGGCCCAGACTGGTGGTCATCACCGTCGCCTCGACTTGCCCCTCAGGCCCCGTATCAACTTCGAAAAAGACAGTTCCCGCCGCGGCAAAAGCCGAGCGGACATCCTCTCGCTGCCAATCAAGGTCATCTGGCAGGAGGTGCGCAGTGCCGAATAAATAGAGCGTCGAGTCGTGATCTGTCGCAACCCACATCGCCGGACCATCATTGCGTGTGCGGGCGTCAGACACCCGCTCACCCACGCTGTCATTGGCTTGGCGGGTCTCTGTGGTGGGTCCACAGGCCCACAAGGTCATGGCGCAAAGCGCGGCGGTTAGCAGCTGTTTCATCCACCCTATGTGCGATGCAAATCGGGCCGTTTCAACCGCTGGACAGGGCGCAAGCACAGCGGTAAGAGCGCGCACCGCAAAGCACCCGTAGCTCAGCTGGATAGAGCGCTGCCCTCCGAAGGCAGAGGTCATAGGTTCGAATCCTATCGGGTGCGCGGTTCTTTCTGACATCCGCCATTTACGCCGTGTTAATCACAGACTCGATTAGGGTTTTGTTAACCGATAGTCTTCGGCTCACGTCAATTTTCTCGCCTTAGTTAGCCCATAACGATTATTGGGAGCTGACATATGTCGACTGTATTTACAGGCACGGATTTTCACGAAGTCATTAATGGCTCAGACGGAGATGACACGATCATCGGTCTGGCTGGTTATGATACGCTAAATGGGGGCGAAGGCTCCGACACATATATCGTGAACGCGGGTGATTTTCAGAACCGCTTTGTCGATTTCTATCAAGACAGCGGCACAACCGGCGTAGATGTCATTCTCGCGGCTGAAGCGGGTGTCGACATCGGTCTTGGCGACGGGTTTAGCGCGCTGAGCAGCGGCATTGAAGTCATCAACGGCCTAGAAGGCTCGCGCATCGTTGGCGACAACGATAATCAGACTTGGGACTTTACAGGTGTTGAAATCCTCGGCGTCAGCGAGATCTTTGGCGCGGGCGGCATGGACCACATCACCGGCACATCTGGCGCAGATACAATCCTTGGCGGATCAGGTTTTGACCAGCTTTACGGTGGACGCGGACGCGACACACTGATGGGCGGCGAAGACTCGGACCACCTCTACGGCGAAAATGGCCGTGACGTGTTGTTCGGTGAAGCCGGGCACGACGTTTTGGATGGCGGTCGCGCAAAAGACCTGCTGTTCGGTGGCGACGGACATGACATGCTTTACGGCGGCCACGGCCATGACTGGCTTTACGGCGATGCGGGACATGACAAGCTTTACGGCGGCGAAGGTCGGGACCGTCTGTTTGGCGGAGAAGGCTATGATTATCTTGACGGCGGCGAAGGCGCTGACCGCTATTATGTCGGCTTAGACGACGTCGGCTTCGTGGACGAATATAACGACACAGGCACAAGCGGCCGCGACCGTATTATCGCCCTCGAAGACGGCACAGTTATCGGCCTGATGACAGGTTTTGCACTGGCCAGCGGCATCGAAGTGATCGCAGGCGCACGGCATGACAATGTCACAATCGGCGGCACAAATGACGCTGAAATCTGGGATTTCACAGGCATCAAAATCTGGGGCATTGACGGCATCTACGCCGGTGACGGCATGGATGTTGTGACAGGCACAAATCGTCGCGATAACATCTTCGGCGAAGCTGGGTCCGACCAAATTTTCGGCGCAGAGGGCCATGACCGTCTGCACGGCGGCGAAGATTCCGACTTCCTCTTCGGCGGTGTCGGCAATGATCGCCTCTTTGGAGACAGCGGCAATGACGTTCTTGACGGCGGTGTGGGACGCGACCGCCTGACGGGCGGCGAAGGCTATGACATTTTCAAATTCGGACCTGATTCTGGTCGGGATCGTGTCATGGATTTCAACGCCTCAGAAGACCTGCTGGACTTCAGCGCCTTTGGCGATGACTTCGGATTTGACGATCTTACGATTGTTCAGCGCAAAAACGGCGTGCGGATTAACTTTGGCGACGATGAGTCCGTCTTCCTACATGATGTGGATGTTGACGATCTCTCTGTGGATCTCTTCGTCTTCTAGTCTGGCTTGCGAGCACGCGCTCGCTCCAGATCAGCGTCGACCATAATCTTGCACAAAGTCTCTAGCGACATTTTCGGCGCCCAGCCGAGGTCGCGTTTGGCCGCGCTATAATCTCCGACGAGGCGATCGACTTCTGCCGGGCGATAGAAAGCAGGATTAACGCGGACCAGCACGTCGCCATTGGCGGCGTTGCGACCGACCTCATCCTGTCCCTGCCCGGTCCAGTCGACGCGAATATCGACGGCGCGGAAAGCCATGTCCACGAAATGGCGGACCGTTTCCGTCCGACCCGTTGCCAGCACATATGTCTCTGGCGTGTCAGTCTGCAACATGGCGTGCATGCCTTCGACATAGTCGCCAGCAAAGCCCCAATCCCGTTCTGCATCGAGATTGCCGAGCTCTAAGCCGCCCTCGCCTGTGACGTGATAGCGCGCGACGGCATCTGTAATTTTCCGCGTGACAAAGGCCCGTCCGCGAAGGGGACTCTCGTGATTGAACAATAATCCAGACGTCCCGAAAATGCCGTAGCTCTCGCGGTAATTAATCGTCATCCAATGGGCATAGAGCTTCGCCACGCCGTAAGGGCTGCGCGGGTAAAAGGGCGTCTGTTCCGTCTGGGGCACAGATTGAACCTTGCCAAACATCTCAGAGGTGGAAGCCTGATAGAACCGGATTTCCGTATTCACAATCCGAATGGCTTCCAGCAGATAGAGCGTCCCAAGACCTGTAATTTCTGATGTCGTAATCGGCTGATCAAAAGACGTGCCGACAAAGCTCTGCGCGGCGAGATTATATACCTCATCCGGTTCATAGGTGCTGAGCAAGCGGATCGAACTCGACAGATCAGTCAGGTCATGCTCGGCCAAGGTCAGGCGCTCGTGATGGCGAATATTCAGCGCACGCAAACGCCAGAAGTCCACGCTAGAGGTCCGGCGGAACGTCCCGATCACGCGATAGCCGAGATCCAGCAAATGCGCGACGAGATAGGCCCCGTCCTGCCCTGTGATTCCTGTAACAATCGCCGTTTTCATAGCGCCCGCCTAAACGCTCACATCACATAAATCCACAGAAAGCCCGCATGTGTGCAAAGCCCGACGCATGGTTGTGAGCGGCGTATAGAGCGGTTAACAGGCAGCCAGACGTTAAACCGCATCAGAGCCATCGCTATGACACATCTCTTCTCGCAAACGCGCACGCGATCTGGAGCCTCCGCATGAGCTTGCGCATTGCCGTTATCGGCCGCACGGGACAGCTCGCACGCGCCTTGATCCGTGAAGGCGAAGCGATGGGTCATGAGATCATTGCATTGGGGCGTGACGCGTTGGAACTGACTGCTGACCCTAAAGTCATCGAGGCCGAGATTGAACAGCTGCCCTCTGGCATGGACGCACTGATCTTGGCAGCGGCCTATACGAATGTGGACGGCGCGGAAGACGACGCCCAGACGGCCTATGCCGTAAATGCCGCGGCCCCTGCCGCCATCGCCCGAGCCTGTGCGCGCCACGGCCTGCCGATGATCCACATCTCAACCGATTATGTTTTCGACGGTCAAGCGGAAACGCCTTACGAACCCGATACCGATACGGACCCGTTGAGCGTTTACGGCGCGTCGAAACTGGACGGTGAATTGGCCGTGCTTAGCTCTGGCGCGCGGGCATTGATCCTGCGGACATCTTGGGTCTTTGACGGGACGGGCGGAAATTTCCTAACGACGATGTTGCGCCTCGGCGCGACGCGGGATGAGCTGCGCGTTGTCGATGATCAGCATGGGCGTCCAACCTATGCAGGACATTTGGCGCAAGCAGCGTTGAAAGCCGCAGATGTCTTCGTCAATTCGCCCGACATGGAATCTGGCGTACACCACGTCACCGGCGGTGGGGACGAGATCAGCTGGGCCGACTTCGCCATCGCGATTTTCCGAGAAGCTAAATTACGCACCAAGGTCGAACGAATTCCGTCTTCGGAATATCCAACCAAAGCAGAGCGCCCGACCTATTCCGTGCTGGATACCTCAACCTTCGAGCGCGGGTTTCGCCATCCCCTGCCCGACTGGCGTGTCGGCCTGAACGCAGCCTTAGAGGAGGCGCTAGATCAGTAGATTGTATAGTCGTAAATAATGCCGGCGTAGTCTTCGGTCGGTAGATTGTCCAAATCAGGGAGAGGCGCCGTTGTCGCCGCGTCAATCCCCGCAAAATCGTCTGCGCTCAGCTCATCTTTGTCGATCCCGGTGAGAAAAACCGCCTGACCATTGCCCAGATCGATTTGCGTATCAGCTCCGACTTGGCGCATGGCCGCAGACAACGCAGAAAAATCTTCGAAATAAGTGTCCAAACCGATCAGGTTGTCTTCGCCAATGGCAAAGTCCATTACGGTATCACGGCCATTATTTGTGGCCGCAAAGACGAACTGATCTGCGCCGGCGCCACCGATCAGCACATCATTGCCCGCGCCGCCTTCCAGACGGTTATTCAGCGCGTTGCCAGTCAAATTGTCATTGCCCGATCCTCCAATCGCGTTTTCAACCCATGCCTCTGGCGCGATGGACAGAATGTTGATCAACGGCACGTTCTCAGCCGTAATATTATAATTATCGCCAATATCTGAGAAACTCTCTGGGTTCAGGTCCAAGCGCTGGTCAGACGCAAATCCTGATAGGTCGATCGTATCTTCACCTGCGCTGTCAAAGATTGAGAGCGTCGGCACGCGGATACCTGCATCTACCCATTGGCTGAAATCAAAGACATCATTTTCCGTGGAATTAAATCCATAGACCGTATCACCAACGCGCGCTGTTGTGACCTCACCATAAAGCGACTGGATCGCGATAATATCGGCCAGTTGCGGGGCGAGCGCAAAACGCGCCGTGCCGGATCCGGCTTCACCTTGGTCGAAATAGGACATAATCGACATGTTCCAGCTGTCATTGTCATTGAAACGGTGGCGCGCATAACTCGCATTACCATTGTAAGGCCCGCTGTGGCCAAGACCCAAAGCGTGGCCAATTTCGTGGATGTAAGTTTGATAACGGTAGGTGTTCAGCGCGTAGGAACTATCTTCCGTACTGCCCGTCCAATCGGCTGCGACATTCACAACGGATTGGCGCGTGGAAGATGGAAAATTGGCAAAAGCACCGTCTTGCGTATCTTGGAATAGGATATTCGCCTGCGACGGCACATCGGCCTGCTCAAACCGGATGTTCGAGACACTTTCCCACGCGGCCATGGCGGTCAAAAACAGGTCGCGTGCGATCTGCGGCAGGGTCGAATCCCACGCATAGGTTACAGTCGTACTGTCCCATGTCGTCCGGCCGGTATAACCGCTCGTCAGGAATAACGCCTGCTGCGCGGCCGTGAAATCCGCGCGTTGATCGGCCGTCCCCGCAAATAAAGTGTAATTACCAACGCCGGAATTATCGACGGGCGTCGGGCTGCTATCGACCCAACCCGAGGCCGAGATGTAATAGGTCCCAGACTCGCTGGCCGTGAACTCGATTAGGGCATTGCGAGAGGCAAAATTTACGACCGGATTACCCGCATCATCTAAAAGGATATCTCCGTCCGGACCTCGCTCTGGGACGGCATTCGCATCGTCATTTTCGGCAACCAGCACACCCGCCGCATCATAGAGCCGCAGAAGCGGATCACTATGCGGAATGCCGAAATCGACTGTCTGGAAGAAGATATAATCCTGTCCCGCGACCAGTTCGACAGCAAACCAATCTTCTTCCCCAACTGTCTCGGTCACGCTGGTTTGTGTCGTGCCCAATGTGATTATCGCCGTTGTCGTCGCATCGCCCGCAATGTCTGGGACAGTCGTGCTGATAAGATTGTCGTTTGATTTCTGGCTCAGTAAATCGATGGCCTGCGCGCCCAACTGCCCCGCATCCAGCCCAAGGCTCTCAGCAGCAAAATCGACGAGCGCGGGTAAATCATACGACACTTGCCCCATCAGCAGTGCGTCGTTCAGCAGTGCTAGCATCTCGATATATTCGGTTTTCGCGTCATGGGCATGGTCGCAATCACACCCGTCGCCACAGACATGCCCGTCTGACGCAACTTCGCCAAGACCCTCATCATTATAACGCACATGGATGTGTGATTGGACAACGAGATCGCCGACAGCTGCGGCGACCAACGCGACCAAGTCGATGTCTTGTTCCAATGTCAGAGGCGCGATAATTAGGGAAGAATCAAAATCCAAGAGCGGCACATCATGCGCCATACCGTCCAATTCGACGTCAAACTCTGGCAGTGTCGCAAAACCGGTTAGCGGGCTCAAATAAGGCTGAAACATCGACGGTCCTAACAGCAATTATCGAAACGAAACTGCGTATTGGCCCCACCTTGTCCGCAGCTGTGAAAAGGTTAACAAAGTGTTAACGACTCATTTTCGATGTAACAATCCAATCACGCACGCGCCCTGTTGGTAGGTCTGTGCGTAACTTTATTTGCAAACGCCGCGCCAAACGCTCAGGTGCGCTATCAAAAAGGGGGAGACCCATGCGTTTATCCCTCTGTTTGGGCGCTTTGATATTGACGGCTTGCCAGCCCGTATCCGGCGAGATTCCTGCGGGTAGCCTCGTGTCCAATTCGCTCTGCGCGGATAGCTATTTGCTGAGCCTGCCAGAGGTGGAGCCACGGATCGGAGCACTGTCTTGGCAATCGCGTAGCGAGCTGTCGCGCGCGGCGGACCACCTGCGGCAACTCCCGCAACTCGACGCGAATTTGGAACGGCTCGCTGCGCTGGACAACGTCACCTTGATTGGAGAGCCCGGCACCGACAGCGGTGATATCCGCTTACGCTATGGCGAGACATTTGAGGCTGTCTGGGAAAATTTCGCTACTCTGTCCGCCGCATTGGACACACCAGACCCCTCGCCTGATTTACGTGCCCGGCTGGACAATCTGCCCAAGACCGATGCGTCGCCGCGTCTGCTTTACCTCAATCGCGCGGGCATGACGGCGGGGCCGGGCACATTTGTGGATGCCGTTTTCAAAGCGGTGGGCGCGCGGAATGCCGTAACCACGCCCGGCTGGCACACCCCCGATGTGGAGCAACTTTTGACACTTTCGCCTGATGCGGTTGTGACGAGCTTCTTACGCTCAAATTATCACGGCGCAGCGGATATGGCCGTGCGTCATGCAGCCTTGGAAAAGCAGATCGCCGACTGGCCGCGAATTGATATTGCGGGCGCCCTCTGGCCCTGCGCGGGACCGGGCCTTGTCGAGGCGGCAGAACATTTAAGCGCAGACTTGGCCGCGTTGTGAGAGCGATCCTCACCCTCAGCCTCGCGCTCTTGCTGGCCATTGGCATCAGCCTTTGCGTCGGCCCTACGCCGCTGCCGCTTTCAAATATGTGGCAGGGCTTGATTGGCCAAGGCGGGGAAAGCCTGCAAAATATCATGCAAAATATTCGCCTGCCGCGCGCCTTGCTGGCAGCGTTGGTCGGAGCGGGATTAGGCGCGTCCGGCGCTGCGCTGCAAGGCTATACCCGAAACCCGATGGCCGCCCCTGGCCTGCTTGGGTTTTCCGCTTGCGCCGCACTAGGCGCGGTGCTCGCGCTATATTTTGGCTTCGCCGTCCTCGTCGCGCCTGCCGCCATTGTCTTCGCCTTATTGGGGGCAACAGTCATCACACTTTTCGCCCGCCGTCGCCCCGGTGCGGCAGGACTTATTCTCGCCGGGATCGGGATTGGCGCGCTCGCAACATCCGTGACAGGCCTTGTCATGAATATCGCGCCCAACCCATGGGCGCTGTCAGAGCTTGTCTATTGGCTGATGGGATCTCTGCGCACGGCTGATCTGACAGATGTTTGGATTTGCGCGCCGCTGACAGGACTCGGGTTTATCCTGCTCATGCTGGCAGGGCCGTCACTGCGCGTGCTGGGTCTGGGCGAAGAGACGGCGGCCAGCCTCGGTGTTAAGTTAGACCGCACGCAAGCCATGATCGTCATTGGATGCGCGCTCTGCATTGGCGCAGGCGTCGCAGTCGCAGGAGCGATTGGCTTTGTCGGGCTCTTTGTCCCGCATATTTTGCGCTATCTTTACGACGCGGATGAAGCGCAATTAATTCCCCTGTCTGCGCTGGGCGGCGCGCTCTTCTTGGTCGTCACCGATACGTTGATCCGCATCAGCGCGGGGCCGGGCACGCCACTTTATTTGGGCATTGTGACATCCTTGATCGGCGTGCCGTTCTTCCTCTGGCTGGCGTGGCGGCAGACGACATGACCCGCTTTACGACTGAGCCCGTCATACGTGGTGGCCGCGCACTTTTGCAGCCGTTGCAGTTAGACATTCCAGCAGGACAATTCATCGCGTTGGTCGGACCAAATGGCGCGGGCAAGTCGACGCTGTTGAAAGTTATGACGGGCCTCTTACCGGGTTTGCAAAACCCACACACGCGTACGGCCAAAGACATCGCCTATCTGCCGCAAACACCCATCGCGCCAGCCCGCGCAACGGTGCGGGACATCGTGGCTTTGGGTCGCACGCCCTACGCCACATGGCGCGGGAAGCTGTCATCTGAGGATGCAGAAATTGTTGCCAAAACGCTGGCGGAAAACGACCTCACCGACCTTTCAGTTCGTCGCTACGCCACGCTTTCGGGTGGCGAGCAAGCGCGTGTCCACTTGGCCCGAGCGCTGGCTGTGCAAGCGCCGTTGCTGCTCGCAGATGAGCCGACAACCGCGCTGGACCCGCGCTACCAACTTGCGACACTGGACCGGTTGAAGGCCTATTCAGAGGCTGGAAATACGGTCGTTGCCGCCCTGCATGATCTGAGTTTTGCGCGCCGATATGCGGACCGCGTTTGGGTTCTCTCAGACGGACATTTGATGCAAAATGCCGCGCCAGAAACCGCGCTCTCAGCTACCGTTCTTGCCGATATTTTTGGCGTGAAACTTGGACCATCAGGTCTACAAAAACTCTAGCGGGACCGCTCACGAAAGCGTGCTTGCATTGAGGTGTGACACCACGGAATGCGCAGGCTAAAGCGCAACCATGACAGCCCTTCTCGACCCTAAGAAATTCCAAGACCCTCGCGTCACAGCGAAAGGTGAGCGCCGCGCGCAAGTCTTTTTCAAAACGCTGGAAACCCTGTGGTTCAACACCGGATCACAGTGCAATATCGAATGTGCGAATTGTTACATCGCCAGTTCCCCAACGGCTGATCATTTCATCTATCTGACGCCAGAGGATATGGCGCCTTATCTGGATGAAATCGATGACATGGGTTTAGGCCTGATCGAAATCGCCTTTACGGGCGGCGAACCCTATCTGAACCCGCATATTCTTCGCCTGTCGGAAATGGCCTTAGAGCGCGGACATTCGCTGCTCGTTCTGACGAATGCGATGAAGCCGATGATGCGCCCACGCGTGCAAGCGGGCTTGCTGGATTTGCAAGTGCGTTTTCCGGACAAGATGACCCTGCGTGTGAGCTTGGATCATTTCACCGCGGCCGGACATGACCAAGAACGCGGCGCAGGCAGTTTTGAGATTGCACGCAAGGGCCTACGCTGGCTGAGCGAGAATAACTTCACGCTGCATATCGCAGGTCGCGCCATGTTTTCCGAAAATGAAGCCCAAGCCCGTCTGGGCTATGGCGCTTTGATCGCGGAAGAGAAGTGGGACATTGACGCAACCGATCCCGGAACCGTTATCTTATTTCCAGAAATGGACGAAACTGTCGACGTGCCGGAAATCACGGTGGCCTGCTGGGGCATCCTAAATATTCGGCCAGAGACGATGATGTGTGCCAGCTCGCGTATGATCGTGCGCCGCAAAGGTGAGCCTAAGCCCGCCGTGCTGGCCTGCACATTACTCTGGGATGATCCGCAATTTGAAACGGGCAAGACCTTGGCCGAGAGCTTGGGCCCCGTCGCGCTGAACCATCCGCATTGCGCAAAGTTCTGCGTGCTCGGCGGAGCGAGTTGCTCTGCCTAGGGTCTATTTCACCTGATATTCTGATGGGCCGTTGACCTGTTTCAGAAACTTTTCGAGGCCTTTGAAAAATTCTTCGCGATTGTCCTGACGCGAGAGGAAATGATCTTCTTCCTCAAACGGCATCAACGTCGTCTTCACACCGGCTTTTTTCAGGGCTTTACGCATCCGTTCATATTGGCTGAACTGCACGTTTTGGTCTTGATCGCCGTGGGCGAGGAAGACCGGCACAGTGATCTGATCCGCCACGTGAACGGGTGAGTTGGCTTTTCTGACATCACGGTCCTTCATGGATTCGCCGAAGAACTTCTTCGCCGCAGCCCGTCCGCCGCGATATTTTTTCAAGTCATCTTTGGCCGCACTGATGTCCGTCAAGGCCGCCATGGCGATGACGCAGCTGTAAAGCTCTGGCGCTTTCGCTGCGCCCATCAGTGCCGCATATCCACCGTAAGACCAGCCCGCAATGCACGTCCTGTCGGGATCGGCATAGCCTTTCTCGAGCAGAAACTTCATGCCGTCTTCCACGTCTTCTTGCATGACGACCCAATTATCGCGGCCGGCATCTGCAAAGCTTTTACCGTAGCCTTCCGACCCTCGAAAATTCATCTGCAAAACGCCGTACCCGCGTGTGGCAAAGAATTGTGCGAAATAATCAAAGCGCTTGGAATCCCGCGCATAGGGCCCGCCATGTGGCAAGACGATAAAGGGAATACCCTCAATCTTTGCCCCGGGTTTGATGGTTGGCGGCAAGGTGACAAAGGCCGGGATTTTCTGCCCATCTCGCGCGGTATAACGCAAGGCCACGACTTCGCCCATATCATCAGGGGTCAGCTCGGAGTAATTATCGACAATGAGGCTGGGGAATTCATCGCCATAGCTATAAATATACATTCCGCCCGGATCATAGGGCGCGGAGAGACGGAATAGCACCGTGTCGCCCGCGTCCGTTTGATCAATATAATCGACGTCATAATCGGAGAATTTCTTCCGTAGATCATTTAGCATCGTGCCGTAATCGCCCAGCAATTCTACCTGATCGCGCTCACCTGTATATTTTGCGCCAATAATCTCTTCCCCGTCTTTGGACAGGACAACACTCGACACGTCATAGTCGTCGTTGTGGAAGACTTCGCGGGTTATGCGCTTCTGCTCGAGGTCATAGACATAAAGCCCGATCGTATCCCGACCGTTATAATCACCGATGACAAGCTTTCGGCCGCCTTTCAAAATGGTGTAAATCGGCGTGTCCTCGGTCAGCCCGGGGAATTTTTCATCTTCCCGCCACTTCCCCGTGGCAGGGTCACGGATCACCATGCGCTTTGTGCCTTTTTCATTTTGACCTTGCCCAATGACTGGCACGCCATCCGGGTCAGTATACCAACGCTCGATCTTACTCTTGCCGCGAACGACGGTTTTGTCTTTGCCGGTCGCGACTTCAACTTTTTTGATATCGGGATAAGGATTAAACTGCTCATCGGAATAAGCCATGAGAATGTGATCGGGATCATCCTCCAGCCAATCTACGACGACATCATTAAACTGGCGGAACATGCGATTGGGTTTGACAACGATACCGACATCCCGCGTGACGTAATCAGCGGAAAATAAATACCCAACAGAATAAGGCGTTCCGTTGTGTTCCTTTGGCCGCCGCACAGCCAGAGCAAACCGGTCATTGTTGATCCATTTAACATAACGCGGCTTTAGATCGTCGCCTAGGGGAAGAACCCACCGCTTTTCAGTTGAGTTGCCAATCGGTTGAACGAGAACCACATATTCTCCACCGCGATTGGTAATGACCGCAAGGCGTTTGCCATCCGGGGAAATCGCGCCGTCCCACGCTTTCGGGAGTTCACCAAAAGCGTTTGCAGGCGGCGCAGCCATGGCGGTGGTCGAGAGACTTGCAACACTAAGAAACGTCGCGACCGCGAGCGCTCGAAGGCAAAATTTCAACATCAATTAATTTCCCCAGCGTAATTCATCATGCCTCTTAGATTAAACTTTATCAGAGGTTGTGTCTTTGGCAAGACTGCCTGACATGCGACGATTTAACTAAGGCGAAAATGCTTCGACAGGCGCAGGCCCTGCGCCTGATAGTGCGAGCCTTGTTCACCGTAGAGGCTATCCGGCAGTGAGGACATGGGCTCAAAGACCAGCTTTGCCACGGGTTGCCCGTGCCGCAGCAAGAACGGCACATCTCGTCCACGTACTTCTAGGACAGCGCGACTGCCCGCACCGCCTTGCGCCGCAACCCCAAAGCCAGGGTCGAAAAAGCCTGCATAATGCGCGCGGAACTCACCGATCTCGGGCGCAATTGGCGCCATTTCTGCTGCTTGATCACGTGGAATTTCGACGGCCTCACGACTAGCAAGAATATAAAATTCTTCGGGATCGAGAACTAACGCCCCGTCAGGTGCCCGCAAAGGGGCCCAAAAATCAGACGCGCGATGTCCGGCAATCTTTCGCAGATCGACCATGCCAGAGTGCCGCCGCGCCCGATAACCAATTACGGAATCGGGTTCTGATCCGCGCAAATCAATCGACACATGTTGGGTCTGCAAAGCTTGGTGTGCGCCGCGCCGAAAACGAATCTGCCCAAGACGGTCCCCTGGCCGGACGAGCACAGGAAATGTGCGCGGCGCGACTTCCATATAAAGCGGCCCCGAATAACCCGCGGGGATATCATCGAACCGCGTCCCGCCATTGCAGATCACACGCGTAAAGACATCCAAACGCCCCGTTGAGCTTTTGGGGTTAGCCAAGCCTGCGATCTCCGCGGGCAGGTTGAGAACCTCGCGCAGAGGCAAAAGATACACACAGCCCGTTTCCAGAACGGTCCCGCCAGACATATCAATCTTGTGCAAGGTCACATCGTCCAGCGCGTCCAGCACATCCACACCCTCACCCGGCAGAAAGCTCGCGCGGAGGCGATAGGCTGTTTCGCCCAAGCAGAGATCCAAGCTCGCCGGCTGTAGCAAAGACGGCCCGTCATCCTGCGCCACGCCACGGATGACACCATTGGCGATCATGGCGGCAATATCTTGTCTGGGTAAAATTCCGGCTGACATGCAATGACGCTATCACTCGCCCGTGCCCCGCGCAAAGTCGAACGGCGCGCAAAACTGTTCATGACTTTTCCTGATATCGATCACAGTTTTACTGGGGAAAGCGCTTGCGGGTGCGGCATTTCTTCCGCAGTCTCCCTCATGAGAGAGATGAGCCCGGACGTGTGACGGGACTCGAACTGCATATTCGCATCGGGGAGAACGAGCATGCGAGAGAATGATCCGTCGGTCGATCCGACGCAAACTGCGACCATCGCACCGCTTTACGAACAGCGCACCGATGATGTCGTCATTCGTGTGGAACCAGAATTTCTGGCCGAACAATCTAACCCGCGCGATTCGCGTTTTATCTGGGCTTATACAGTCGAGATCGACAATCAGTCGGAGCATGATCTGACCGTTACAGAGCGCTTCTGGCAGATCGCGGATAGTCGTGGTCAAGTGCAGGAAGTCCGCGGAGACGGCGTTGTCGGGGAAACCCCAACTGTGAAAGCCGGTACTGTTTTTCGCTATACCTCTGGTGCACCGCTGACCGCACCGTCAGGCATGATGCGCGGCTCCTATCGGATGACGGCCGAAGGCGGCGAAAGTTTCGAGGTCGCCGTGCCGACCTTCCTGCTCGACAGCCCGCATGAAGGCTTGATCCTGAATTAAATCTGCGCGCGGCCCTTGGTGTATTTCGCCAAGATACGATGATATCGGATGGGCATGAGGCGTTGCAGAAAGCTCGCAACTTTCGCGTCAGTGCCGACGACGATACGCTTTTCCCGACGCGCCGTCCCGATGAGGATTGTCTGCACGGCATCTTCGACAGATGTGATCGCCAGTTCGTCAAAGTCTTTATCGAGATCTTCGCGCGCCTGACCCGTTGGCAGGTAATCCACGACGGCATTGCGCGCGACATTTGTTTTCACGCCGCCCGGATGAACGCAGCAAACACCGACGCCCGTTTTTGATGCTTCCATCTCTAGCGCGAGGGTTTCCGTAAATCCTCGGACGCCAAATTTCGACGCACAGTAATGAGCCTGCCCCGCATAGGCGATCAGGCCGAAAAGCGAGGAAATATTTGTCACAACACCTTGGGTTTGGACGAGCTGCGGCAGGAAGCCTTTCGTCATACGAATGACACCCCAGAAATTGACATCCATGACCAGTTCCATGGACTCAAGCGGCGTGTTCATCACATCACCAACGCGCGTCATACCTGCATTATTGAACACAAAATCTGCCGGGCCAAGCGTGGCTTCGACCTTAGCCGGATAGGCCACAACAGCAGCCTTATCGCCGACATCTAATCTGTCGATCAAAATGTGATTGCCCGCCGAGAGCATAGCGCGCGTCGCTTCCAACCCCTCGGCGTCGATATCGGACAGCGCCAACACCGCGCCAGCCGCATCTAATTGTCGCGCCATTTCCCGCCCCATGCCGGACGCCGCGCCGGTAATCACGCAGACTTTGTCTTTAAAAACGCTGAGGTCAGTTTTTGCCATTATGCGAATTCCAGGCCTTCATGCTGCTCCGCATCTCGCAGTAAGACGGCCTTATCCGCGCGGTAGTCCTGATGATTTTGCCAAGGGTCGCGATCACCCTGTTTCGGCAACTCGTGCAAAACGCGTTGAATATATCCCGCATCAAAATCAAGCCACGGCCTCGGCTTCATACCGTCCGGTGCGCGGGGCGTAACTGTGCGCAGACCCTTGGCATCCATATGCGCCATCAAGGCACACGAGAACCGCGAGATCAGATCTGCCCGTAAGGTCCAACTTGCATTCGTATACCCAAAAATCGAAACGAGGTTTGGCACGTCGGAAAACATCAAGCCGCGATAGCCAAAGCTTGTCGTCAAATCCTTTGGCGTCCCGTCGATAGACATGCTGGCCCCGCCATTTAGGTGGACGTTTAAACCTGTCGCCGTGACGATAATATCCGCAGGCAAATGTGCCCCGGAAGTCAGCGTAATGCCGTCTGACGTGAAACGTTCAATATGGTCTGTCACAACGTCGGCCTTGCCCGATTTAATGACATTGAAGAGATCATTATTTGGCACAAGGCAAAGTCGCTGATCCCATGGATTATAATTCGGGGTAAAATGCGTTTCGACATCGAAGTCCGGCCCCAGCACTTTGCGGATACGCTTCAGCAAATAATCACCCGTCTTTTTAGGTTTCTTCTGGGCCGTCTTATAAACATATTGCGAATGAAAAATATTCTTGGCGCGGGTCAGCCTATACGCTGTTTTTTCCGGTAGAATTTTTCGCAAAGTATTGGCGATCCAATCCCGATCCGGCTGGCTGGCGACCCAGCTGGGGCTGCGCTGCAACATGGTGACATGTCCTGCCATCTTGGCAAGGCTGGGCACAAGGGTCACGGCGGTGGCGCCGGACCCGATTACGACGACACGTTTGCCCGTGACATCCAAATCTTCTGGCCAATGCTGAGGGTGGATGACCTGTCCGTTAAAATCCTCCCGTCCCGCAAAATTTGGCGTGTGGCCTTTATCATAGCGGTAATAGCCCGGCGCACTCATCACGAAATTCGCAGTAAGTTCAGTGGTCGAGCCATCCGGCGAAGCGTAAGTCACGTGCCAGCGCGATGTGTCCGAGTGCC
>CAYPWW010000028.1:0-28376 GCA_964414555.1 uncultured Algimonas sp. | reverse complement strand
CTGTGGCAGTTGCTGGCCTTTTCGCAACGGAAATGGATGCATTGGGTCGCTCAGACGGTTTGGTTTTTGTGCCCCTCGCCTTTGCGTTGGTTTTCGCGACTGTCTTATTCGCGGGATTTTTCATCGGGCCACTCGCCCATATGCTCAAACTCGACAGCGGCGACGGCGACGGTGTTTTGATTGTCGGGGCGAACCCTTGGTCACTCGGCCTCGCCAAAGCGTTGAAGGAAATGAACATCAACGTTCTGGTCGCCGACACGAATTGGCGACGTCTGCGCGGCGCACGTCTAGAAGGCCACGCAACGTTTTACGGCGAAGTCCTGTCCGAGAAAGCAGATTACTCGCTCGACCACAGCGCCTTTAATGTGCTGATCGCCGCCACCCCGAACGAGGCCTATAACGCACTCGTCTGTGTCGAATTCGCGCCAGAACTGGGCCGCCACCGTGTTTTCCAAGTCGGGGCAAAAGAAGCTGGTGAAGATGAGGCTGAATCCATCGCCTTCACATCCCGAGGCCGCACATTGACGTCGCGCGGGCGCAGCTTTGACGCGCTAACCCGTGACTGGTGGGGCGGTTGGCGGTTCAGATCCACAACGCTCTCCGACAGCTACACGCTCGACGATCTGTATAAGGACCGCGGCGACGATCTGGACTTGATCATGGCCCGCAAGCCAGACGGGACGCTGGAGTTTATTCAGCCTGGTCAGGAAGCGCGCGCCGCCGGATCTATGGTCTTGTCGTTCTGTCCTGCGAAAGATACGGAAGTTTCACGCGGCGCAGGTGCGTTAAGTGGGTCAGGCCTCGCCGGACCGACAGCCCCTCTGCCGTCCTAGCGTCAGGTCCGCCGCAGATTACAGCATGAAGACGGCCTCTTCTGCGCCGGTTGAAGTCCGACGCCTAAGGGCTTTCGCTAATCAGTGACCTTCGGGTCCCGCATTGGGATCTAGCGCGAAAACGCGATCGCAATATTTGCACCGCACCGTGGTATCGCTGCCCATATCCAAATAAGTTCGCGGATGACCCAGCGCACCGCCAGAACCTTCGCACATGACGCGCCGCGACGAAACGATGACAACATCCTCGCCCTCTGGGGAAAGGGGTGTCGTGTCGGGAGTTTGGCCTTTTTCCATTCTGGTCGAATCCTTCGTTGCGTCTCGCCCTCTTAGGGTTGCTTTGGGCTTTAGGCTACGTCTAAAGCTCTGGCAATATGAGCTCTCCTGCGATTGAAATAAAAGGTCTGACAAAGACCTACGCCGCATCGAAAAAAGCGCCTGCGAAAACGGCGTTGCACGGGGTGGACCTGACGATCCCTCGCGGATCGATCTTTGGCCTGCTGGGCCCGAATGGTGCCGGCAAGTCGACGATGATCAACATTCTGGCGGGGCTGGTGAACAAGACGTCCGGCACGGCGGAAATCTGTGGCTATGACATCAACAGCCAGACGCGGCAGGCCCGCGCAAGCATTGGCATCGTCCCGCAAGAAATCGCGATGGATGTGTTCTTCACGCCCTATCAGGCCCTAGAGCTGCAAGCCGGATATTACGGCGTGCCAAAGTCCGAGCGTCGCAGCGAAGAAATCCTTGCTGCGCTGGGTCTAGCGGATAAACGCGATGCCTATGTGCGCCAGCTCTCTGGCGGGATGAAACGCCGCCTGCTGATCGCAAAAGCGCTGGTGCATAATCCGCCTGTCCTCATTTTGGACGAACCCACAGCCGGGGTGGACATCGAATTACGACGACAGCTTTGGGCCTATGTGGAGAAGCTCCACGCCGCAGGCACAACGATCATTCTGACAACGCATTACCTGGAAGAGGCCGAAGCGCTCTGCGACCAGATCGCGATTATCCACAATGGCCGGATTGTCGCGAATGAACCAAAGACGAGCCTGCTCTCACGTTTGGACAAGAAAGTCCTGCGTATCACTCCAATGGAAAGCCTTTCGGACTTACCCGATGCACTCTCGGGCCTGAACGCGTCACTTTCCGTCGATGGTCACATCGTCATCGAATATCGCAGCGGCACTGATTCCGTCACAGGCCTTTTGAACCAAGTCAAAGCGGCAGGCGTGTCGATCGCAGACCTGCGCACAGAAGAAGCCGATCTGGAAGATGTCTTCATGGCGCTGACCTATGCGGGCGACCAAGAGACGGGCAAATCGTGATCCGAATTGGCCTGCTCGGCGCATCTAAAATTGCGCCTAAGGGCATTATCCATCCTGCAGCCGAATGCGATGATTGCATCATTCAAGCCGTTGCTAGCCGCGATCCGGCGCGGGCGCAGGACTATGCCGACACGCACAACATCCCCCATATCGAGGCAAGCTATGAAGCGCTCGTCGCGCGGGATGATATTGACCTGATCTATAACGCCCTGCCCCCGAACCGGCATTGCGAGCTGAGCATCCTCGCGGCGCAGCACGGCAAAGCTGTCCTCTGCGAGAAACCCTTTGCGATGAACGCGGAAGAAGCCCACCAAATGGTCGCGGCTGCGGAGGACGCTGGCACAGTGCTGATCGAGGGATTTCACTATCGCTATCACCCTTCATTTCTGGCGTTTGAAGACATTATCTGTTCTGGAAAGCTGGGGGAAATTGAAACGCTGTCTGGCGTGTTTGATGTCCACATCCCGAACCGTCCGGGCGAGCTGCGCTATCTCTCGGAATTGGGCGGCGGGGCGTTGATGGACCTCGGCTGCTATCCCTTGCACGCGATGCGAACCCTGACGGGGGCAGAACCCACGGTCACAGAAGCCATTCATGAGACAGACGGACAGGACGTCGCCATCGCCAGCTGGGCAAGTTTGGATTTCGGCGGCACACCCGGGATGCTGGCCTGCAACATGGGCCGCGACGCCGTCTATGAAAATTCCCTGCATGTCATCGGCACAAAAGGCGTCGCCAAGCTGACGGGCTTTGTCCATCCCTATCGCTGGGACCCGCATACGGGCTTTGAGATTTACGTCGAAGTCGACGGCGTGCGTGAGGTGACGAGCCTGCTGAACACGCCCGACAGCTGGAAGCGTTCGACCTATGCTTATCAACTCGATCATGTGCTCGCCGTTATGCGCGGCGAAACAGAACCCCTGACCGGCGGTGCGGATGCGGTCGCAAACATGGTCGCCATTGACGCAATACTGGCCAGCTAATCAAGCTTTGCTATTTCCGTCGCCCCGCAAGCTGATATAGGCGCGGCCATGCAGACCGCAGTTACATCAGACGCGACGGTCCTGCCTGACACATGGTCAGGCGAGATGCGCGCCTTGTTGACCATCGGAATTCCGATGGCGCTGGCGCAGCTTGTGCAATTCTCCCCCTATATCGCTGACACGATCATGATTGGCCGTATTGGGCCGTCGGAGATCGCCGCCGCCGCCATCGGAGCCGTGCTTTATTTCCTGCTCTGGATGATGGCGTCCGGTCCCATCGCAGCGGTCACCCCGCTCGTCGCACAGGCGCTCGGCCGGGATCGCAGTGAAAGGCGGGATGTCCGCCGCTCGGTTCGGATGTCGGTCTGGTTCTGCTTCTTGATGCTGCCGCTGATTATCGTTCTCTTATTCTCAACAGAACGCGTCATGCTGGCCTTTGGGCAAGATCCCGCCGTTGCCGCCCTCGCGCAGGATTATGTGTTGATCTTGGCCCCAGGTCTGCCGTTCACGCTGGCAGTGATGAGCTTTCGCAATTTTCTGGCGACGATCGAGCGCACAATCGTGCCGTTCTTTCTCGTCGCGGGCGCATCCGCGCTGAACATCCTGCTGAATTGGGTTTTCATCTATGGGAAATTTGGCTTTCCCGCGATGTCGTTGAACGGCGCCGGTTTGGCGTCCAGCCTCTCCGCGATCGCCTGTTTCTTTGCTTTTGTGGCCTATATCCGATGGGACAGTCGCGCGCGCGAGTTTGATCTGTTTTCAAATCTCCTTCAGCCAGACTGGGAACGGATGCGCGATATTATTCGCATCGGCTGGCCGATTTCCATCACCGTCACCTTTGAGGGCATGTTGTTCAATGCGGGCGTTTTGATCGCCGGCGCCGTCGGCGTGATCGAGCAGGCTGGGTTTCAGATCGCGCTGAACGTCGCGTCCGCGGCCTTTATGATGCCTTACGGCATGGCGATGGCAGGCGCGGTGCGCATTGGATTGGCCGAAGGGGCTGACAACCTCCCCGCCAAGCACCGCGCGTCGACCACCACTATTTTAGCCTGTGTCCTCGCCATCGGCCTATTCGCGGTCCCTGTGGCGTTCACGCCAGAGGCCGTGACATGGCTTTATCTCAATCCAGCGGATCCGGACACGCGGCCCGTTTTTGAGCTCGTGATCCTCTTCCTGCCTTTAGCGGCAGGCTTCATGTTCTTCGACGCCGTGCAAGTTGCCTGTAACCAGCTGCTGCGTGGGCTGGCCGATGTGCAGTGGCCGATGATCATCACGGGGCTAAGCTATTGGCTGGTGGGGTTTCCCATTGCCTATTACACCGCGCTGCACACGCCCTTAGAAGCCAAAGGGATTTGGTATGGTTTGATGGCGGGGCTGTTCGCGGCCTTTATCGGCCTCGGAACAAGGCTTTGGCTGCAGCTTCGGACGCCGTCTCAGCCTTAGCCAATTCGCGGTCGAGGAATGCGCGGCCTTGCCCGTCCTCGATTTCAACAATCCAGAGGTCAGGGTCGCGGTCGACGGCTTTGTTCGTCCGAGCCGTCATCTCAGCGTCGTCAAACGGGCCATCGCGAAACCATTCGCGCACGCCGGAGAAGCCTGTCTGCTCAGCATGGCGATAGAGCTCACGCCCAGCGCGGCTCAGCACCCAAATCGCGCCTGCATCCGCATCGCCCTTGCGCAGCACGGCGGCAAAAGCCCCTGCCGCCTGCGCACGGCGAATAATCGCCGCAACTCGGATATCAGATTTCAATCGCGGCATGTCGCGCACTCCTCTCAGGTGAAAAATGTAAAATAAATTCACCCGGACCAACCGGTTTGGCACCGGACTTGCTCCCTTTACTTCGAATTAACCGCGAAGTCTTGGCCTATGTCTCATTCTGCTTCTCTCTTGAAACCCGTTCTGCTCGGTTTGGCGCTTGCCGGTATGGGCGCTCAGCCCGTGATGGCAGCTGATAGCTTGCGTCCCGGACAGTTGCAGTTTCAACCGGGCGTAAAGACATCCACAACCTTAGAACTCGCCCATATGGCCAAAGACGGCACCCGGCGAGAGGCGCAGACGCTCAACTGGCAGACGCCGTCGATTGAATTGAACTTCGATCTTCCCCCGAATGAGCGCACTTCAGACATCGTGCTAAACTTGTCCGCAGACCCGCTGGGGCCCGTCAATACATCTGTCCCCTTACAGGTCAGCCTGAACGGCGGCACACCCGTCCCTGTACGCTCCCGCGGACGTGGATTTGAGGCTTCCATTCCACTGGAAGCTGTCCGCGCACGACCGCGCAGAAATCGCCTGACGATCAGCTTCCCTGCGGCCTCTGGCGCGGGCTGCGTCCATCCCGCGCAAGGCGCATGGTCCGTTGATTTGGCAAACTCTACCCTGTCTCTCAAAGGTCGGACCCGTCAGCGGAATCTCCATCTTCGTGATGTCGTAACTCGCCTTGCGCAACCCGCCCTTGCTCCGCAACGGGTCGGCCTGATCGCAACGGGACCAAATGCGACTCAGATGCAAGCTTTAGCTGCCCAAGGCATCGGCCTTCGCACCCAAGCTGTTCCGCGCTTTTCAATCAGCGCAAGCCGGACAGATTTTAACGTCGTCATGGTCCGTCGAGATGAGCTGTATAAACATACGCAAGAGCCGATGATCCTGAACTCTAAAGGCGCACGAGTGTTTGCCTCACGCGCTCGCCCGACGGATTTGATCTTTACCGCCGATACGGACGCAGAAATTCTGGCAACATTGGAAGCGTTCTCCCAGCGGGAACTGCCAAGCGTGATGCGGTCGATCACAAGTGTTGGAGAGATGAATTTCCAAGCACGCCTCAACAGCGATATTGAGCGTGTCGAGAAACAGGTTCGCCTGCACGGCCTCGATACGGGTAGCTATAGTTTCCGCGTGGATAATCCGGCGACGACCAGCGGTGCGCTGACCCTGCGCCTGAATACATCGGACACCGTTGCCGCCGACTCGCGCCTGCGGGTCGTCTTAAACGGCACGTCCTTGGGCGCCGCGAAATTAGACGCGCGTCGCAAGACCGTCGCATTTGAGATTGCCCCAGGACAGCTGAACGCAACGAAAAACGTGTTGAGCGTTGAGCCTGAGCTGTCTGTCGCGAATAGTTTCACTTGCCCGCTAGCCTATGATGATGCGCCCAGCGTGATAATTGCGAAAGGGTCGAAGTTAAAACTGGCAACGACCGCGCCAGTGTCTTTGACGGATACGGCGCATCTTGCCGCGTCAGGCGGTGTGTTTGCCGACAGCCCATCTTACATTGCACTGCCGCGGGAACGCACTGCGTTTGAGACTTCTTTGCGCATCGTCGCCCAGATGGCCCGCGCGTCTGGCGAAGGCCTGACGGAAGCGACATTCTCTCGCAAAATGGATGCACCTGAAAATGGCGACATGCTCGTTATCGGACCACGGCATATGCAGCGCGCTATTCTGGGCCAAGACTTTGGCACAGGTGCTCCGAAAGCCTTACGCGAAGCCCTGACAACGCGCCGCACAGGGGGTGTCGTCGCGCAATATCAGACAGCAGATAATCGCATTATTGGCGTGATCAGCGCCGCGCCGGGCGACGGCTTTACCCGCGCCGCCGCGCGTTTGGTCGAGCCAGAGATCTGGAACGCATTAGAAGGCGGCGTGTCTCGTTTTGACCGCACCGGTGTCCAGATGGTGCAAATCGCCAAACCTGTTTCGCGCAAAACAGAACCGACGCGTTGGGCGAACCTCGATCTCCCGCGCTTTGAAGGGCTGTCTCTACCACAGTGGTCCATGCCGGATGTGAACTGGCCAAAAGTGTCACTGCCCGCCTTTACGCGGCCAGAATTCAGCCTGCCAAAATGGACGACCTCCAAAGCGCTGCCGCCTGTCGCGGAAAGCCCAGTGATCGCTGTGCCTGTTCCAACGGCAAAGCCTGTGCAGACTGTCGAATATGTCCCGACGGAACCTCTGCGCCTGCGCGGCGCTTTTAGCTTGGCTGATCTGAACAATGCAGAAAGCGCGAGCTGGAATGCAAAACAAACGCTGACAACCCGCTACCGCAAAGTTGAACGCTGGACACAGTCGACATGGGATAGCGCTAAATCCGCCGTCACATCATTCGAGTTTGCTGACCTGAAAGGCATCGGCCGCAAAGTTGACCGCCTGCAAGACAACATGAAGCCAGCGGGCGACAAACTCCGTGGTAGCTTTGCTGGTGACTGGCCGGGTAAGAAAATCCTGACCATCGGGGACCGGACTTTCACGGTCTTTGGCTTAATGCTCTTCCTCGCCTTTGGGCTGGTTCTGCTGCTGATGAGCGTGGCGGGCCCAAGCTCTCGATTAGGCGGCAGACACTAAAGCCCAACTAAGGGTCTTGGAGCGGCAGGATGATCTGAACGCGTGTGCCTTCATGCGGCTGGGATTTGATCTTCATCCGACCCTGGTGCAACTCTGTCAGGGATTTGACGAGCGAGAGACCCAAGCCTGTGCCGCGGTCCGCCGTCATCTGAGCTGAGCGACCTTGCGCATAGGGCTCACCGATCCGCGCGATTTCGTCGGCGTCCATGCCGGGGCCATTGTCACTGACGCTGAGTTCCAGATCGCCGTCAATCGCCTGTGCGTCGATATCGACATGGCCGCCTTTGGGCGAGAACTTCACAGCGTTGGAAAGCAGGTTCAACAAGATTTGCCGCACGGCTCGACGGTCCGCTTGAATCAAGAGCGGCGCATCTGTGTCCAAATTAATATCGATCACGACCTCTGCCGCATCGGCTGCCGGACGGATCATTTTGACCGAAGATCGGATCACATCCGCCGCGTCAAAGGTGTCGTAATTCAGCTCATATTTCCCGGCTTCAACTTTGGAGAGGTCCAGAACATCGCCAATCAGGTCCAGCATATGCTGTCCACTATCATGGATTAGATCGGCATATTCCGCATATTTCCCAGGCAGTGGCCCAAAGAGACGCGAGCGCATCATATCAGAAAATCCAATAATCGCGTTAAGCGGCGTGCGCAGTTCATGGCTGACGCCCGCAAAGAAAAGCGTCTTGTCAGAGCTATCGCGTGTCGCGCTGGTATGAGAGCGACGCAGTGATTCCAGCTCTCCCTCATCATCCGTTCGGTCGTGGGTATGCACCAGCGTCCCGCCCGTCCGGAGTGGTGTCAGACGGATGTCATAATTCGCGATCTCGCCACTGCCCGCATGAGCGAGGCGGATACGTTCAGGCGATTTATTCTTTCGCGCGGCGGCCAGTTGCGTTTCGAAAACACGTCGGTCGACATTTGTTGCCGGCAAGAATTCCTCGATCCGCGTGGGAGCAGAACCGCCAAATTGTGCCACGCCCTGTTCGTTTGCGCCGACCAAATCGCCGTTAGCGCCATATTCGAATAAGCCGCCTTCAACGCCGTCGCGCCAGCGCGTGCCAACAGCTTCTGCGCCTGGCTGTGGCGTCGCCGCGTTCCGGCGAACCGACCCTGAGAACATGGTCGATAAAACTAATGCCAACAGCGCCGCCAGTAATGCACGAACCGCCCATGCGCCCGCCACGCTATCTTGCAAAGGCGGTTCAGGCAGATAGCCTTCCCGCGCGGCGAAATAGGTGACGCCCGCGATCAGCGCTGCAATAACGACCGCTTCTAGAACTTTCTCGCGCACGAAGAGCATGGCGACCGCAGGCGCGGCGATAAACAGCAGCGCCATGGGAACAAAGCCAAGACTGACACACGCCAGCAAAGCCAGTCCAACCCAAGCGAAAATCGTGACGATTTGCGCCCATTCGCGGTGCAACAGCGGCGATAGCAGCAATCCCACTACAGCGGGAACAGCGCCGACCAATGCAATAGGCCAAAGCGTTTCCAAACCTACACCGCGCAAAGCAGCCGCAACAAGCGCTGCCAGACCGGCCAAGAGCCAGACCACATTTGGAAAGATCAAATTGGGTTTTGTGGTCAAAACAAGCTCCCAGCGGCTGCGCACCGGCACAGCTGCGTTAAGGTTAACGGACCATGTGTCGCAAAACTGGACGTACTGCGCCACTGCATTCGCGTCTCGCGCCTGTAATCATGCCATTACACACCCAAATCAGCGGAAAATGCCCCTGCACAAAGGCCATTAAGCCCCCTATATGCTGGCCATGTCTTATCCAGAGAACATTCAGGCGCTGATCGAGGATTTCGAATTTCTCGACGATTGGGAAGATCGCTATATGCATGTCATCGACATGGGCAAATCCCTGCCGCCTTTGGACGATGCGTTCAAAACAGAAGCCACAAAGGTCAAAGGCTGTGCCAGTCAGGTCTGGTTAGTCACAGACCGAGACGGCGATATCTTGCGTTTTTCCGGGGACAGCGACGCCCATATCGTCAAGGGGCTCGTCGCGATTGTGTTAGAGGTCTACTCTGGTCGCACGGAGAAAGAGATCATAGCCTTAGATGCGCGAGATATCCTCGACAAGCTTGGCTTGTCCGAACATCTCTCTGCGCAACGCGCCAATGGGCTAGCTTCCATGATCGCTCGGATTAAGGCCGAAGCTGCCTAGGTAAAGACGTCTGCGACGGTTGGCAGTTGCGATTTGATGTCTTTGATTTCGACATAACAGGCCGTGATCGCAGAGGCGAAAAGCCCGTAGATGAGAAGCCCAATGGCGCCAACGCTCAGATTGTAAAAGAACATTTTGCCAGCTGAGAGACCAAAGACGGCCATCGGATCACCACTCATCAAATTGGTTCCAATCATTGTCATCGCAATCGCTAACATGGCGGAATAAAGCACGCCCACTAGCAGCGAAACGACGATCAGGATCGCCAATATCCAGCGCTTATTCCCTTTCGCGAGGGTCCATGCCCCGCCGAGCGAGCCAAAAATACCGCGCCCGTCAAACATCCGCACGGGTCCGGCCAACGCCCAGCCTGGCCAAACGAATAGGAAGCCAATCAGCAGCGCGTAAAAGCCCAAGATGGCGACGACGATATAAATGATCGCGATGATCACCATCGGGAAAAGGTGCCGCAAAGCGCGCAGATAGAGCCCTTCTGGCTCTGGCTTTTCTAGGAAGTTGGCATAGCTCGTCTGCACAATGACAAGCTGGAACCAAAGGCTCAGCAAGAGTGGCACAATCGATCCGATGGCCGAAATCGTCCAATATTCTGGGCTTAGAACAAGGTCTTCAGAGTTTGAAATCGACTCGCCCAGCGCCAGCATTTGCCCTGACATCCAGAAGGACAAAAGCATGGTGGGCAAGAGCGTGATCGCCATCGCCAGAATGACGGGGCGTTTAAACGCGAGGAATCCCGTAAACGTTCGATCTAAAACGCGACCAACATCGAAAGATTTGTGATGGGGGTTTTGCCAATCAAATTCATAGTCCTGACCGGACTCTATTGTATCCACCTTATTTCCCCAAGATTCAGGCACTCAGCTTTTCAGCTCAACATCCCAATAGAGATAATCCAGCCAGCTCTCATGTAAATGATTAGGTGGGAAACGGCGGCCTTGGGCCTGTAATTGGTGCATGGTCGGTTGATAGGGTTTGATGGCCGGGTGCATCCCTGCGTCCTTGGGTAGTCTCCCGCCCTTGCGCAAATTGCATTTCGAACAGGCGGCCGCGATATTGGTCCAGCTCGTCTTGCCGCCCAAACGACGCGGCGTGACATGATCAAACGTCAGCTCATTTTCTGATCCGCAATAGGTGCATTTGAAACCATCCCGCAGGAAAAGATTGAACCGCGTGAAAGCCGGTCTGCGGTTTTGCGGGACATAGTCTTTCAGCGCGACGACCGACGGGATTTCCATCTGGAAATTGGCGGACCGGACGCATTGCTCATAATGATCTACGACATTCACACGGTCGAGAAAGACAGCCTTGACAGCATCTTGCCAGGACCAAAGTGAGAGCGGAAAATATGACAGCGGCTGATAATCCGCATTCAAGATCAAACAGGGGTAATTACCCTGCGTCACGGGAACAGCGTCTTTGAGCTGCTGTAGGTCAGGAACATAGGCGCTCATGTGCACCGCCCTGTCGAAACTGTTCGCTTTGATATCTTGAAAGCCTGTCTCCGTGAGTCGTTAAAGTTTCATCTATGCGGAAAATCGCAGGGCTGACAAGTGCGACACAGGGGCTGCCTTTATCCTGCCAAGCGCCGTTCGAGTTTTTCGGTCCGGTAACGGACCTGATCCGTCACCATATCAGATACCTCGGATGTCGTGTGCAGTGTGAGTGTCGCACCTGACCAATCCAGTCTGAAATCATCCAAGAGCGACGGCGTGCGGCCCGTTGCCACAATGGCCAATCGGATCGCCTCCCCAATGATCCCAGCGGCCTCTCGCTTCTTTGGCGTCAAAAGCGTATTAATCAGATCCTCTGCGGGGGTCCCACGCTTGGAAGCATAGGTTCGAAACAAGCTGAGCGAGAGAAAGGCGCGTTCCACATGGGTCAGCCCCGCAACGGGTGCGTATAGCACATCCTCAAAAACCAGCTCTGCCCGATAATCTGGGTGTAAATTCTTGCCTAATCCCGCCAAATGACAGGCCGCCTGCATCAGGCGCGCCGTGTCCGTTTCATCAAAACCACAATCCACATGCGGCAAGATCGGCGCGAGAAAACGATACAGCGGTGCGCCAAAATGCTCGGCCTGAACAAACCCACGTGCAAAGTCTCGGCAACCATCAATCAGCGGGTCGCGCGATTTGACGCTGTCAGGTAATTGGTCCCAGACGAGTCCTTCTCGCAATCCCGTCATGGAGATGACGACCTCGCGTGGTTTAAATCGCAAGAGCAAACGCTCCAGCAAAAGGCCCGCATAGGGCAGCGTCTCGGCGCGCGCGCGTCGCATCCCGGGCCAAGCCAGCAACGCTTCGCAGCCCTCTGTCCATGCCCAATGCCCCAGCTCGGCGGCCGCCTCGCGCGTTAGCTTATACCCCTGCAACGTCCGCATGGGATATTGACTGCGCGCTTGGTGAACGGACGCCAAATTCCGCCACGCACCGCCAACGAGGTAGAGCGTATCATTCGCTGGGTCAGACGACAGGTTTAGGTCCGGCGGCAAATTCGCAAAAGCCTGATCAATCTGTTCGATTTTATCAGCGTAATCTGCTGTCGTCACTTTGCGCAGATCGCCGCCGATCATGTCGAATGGCCCCAAAGGAAGCGACACACCTCGCACGGGAGCGGACCCCTCTAATAGTTCTGACCCGACATGCATCAGCTCCAGACTCGCGCCACCCAAATCTGCGCCCAATCCAGAGCGCCGACGATTGTCGCTCATCAGACCAAGGGCAGACAGACGCGCCTCTTCCGCACCCGATATGGGCGAAATATCTAGACCTGTTTCTGTCAGAACATGAGTAACGAAATCCGGCGCATCTTCGGCAACCCTTAGGGCTGCGGTGGCGCCGACAAGCAGCGGCGGCAGACCCCGCGCGCGCGCGATCCGCATAAATCGAGAAATTGCAGACACTGTGGCGGCTTTGCCCGATTCTGACAAACGCCCTGTGCGTTGCAAGTCTCGGCCCAGACCTGCGAGAATTTTCTCATTATAGACGGGCGTAAAATGCGCGCCGAAGATATCATATATGACCAACCGTACAGAGTTAGAGCCGATATCCACGACCCCGACTTGACGTAAATGTTGGAGACCCGCGATCCTTAACTCACCAATTTTGGACGGAAAATTTGGCTCTTCGGCACAGTCTCATCTTCGAGATTATCCGGCGCATTTTCTGCCAAAGTTGTCCCGCGCCCAGACAAAGATGGGTTTTCCATAAAATACGCATGAGCAGAAAAACGCGGGCGATCATCGCTTGGTTCGACACGCAGATATTTACCCGTTGGCTGTAATTCCCAGCTGTTCACATTGTCGAGCAAGTTCGCCATCATAATCTGATCTAGGACCTGATTATGAACCGTTGGGCTCTCGACCGGGACGAGCGTTTCAATCCGTCGGTTAAGATTGCGCGGCATCCAGTCTGCAGAGCTGATAAACACTAACGCCTGATCGGATGGCAGCTCGGCTCCATTGGCAAAACAGATAATACGCGAGTGTTCCAAATATCGCCCGACGATTGATTTCACGCGAATATTCTCGCTCATGCCGGGCACGCCTGGGCGTAGGCAACAAATGCCCCGAACCACGAGATCGATTTTCACACCCGCTTGTGACGCGCCGTACAGCTTTTCGATCATCTCTGCATCGACCAGCGCATTCATCTTGGCCCAGATCGCGGCAGGCTTGCCAGCACGGGCCTGTAGGATTTCACGGTCGATCTGCGCATAGATTTCTTCACGCAGGCCTACAGGCGCAACCGAGAGCTTCTGAAGCTCTCGCGGTTCAGAATAACTCGTCACAAAGTTAAATAGCTTTCCGACATCTTCGCCCAAGACAGGGTCGGCCGTGAACAAGGCAAGATCGGTGTAAACCTTTGCATTGATCGCGTGATAATTACCCGTGCCCAGATGCGTGTAAGTCTGAAGCCTCCCCTGCTCTCGCCGGATGACGAGGCTGACTTTAGCGTGGGTTTTATAGCCGATAAATCCATAGACGACATGCACCCCAGCGCGTTCAAGATCGCGAGCCCAGCGCAGGTTTGAGGCCTCATCAAAACGCGCTTTTAGCTCGACCAAAGCCGTGACGTTTTTTCCCGCTTCCGCGGCTTCGATTAAGGCCGCGATGATTGGGCTGTCATCCGAAGTACGGTAAAGCGTTTGTTTGATCGCAACGACATCCGGATCGACAGCCGCCTGTTCAAGGAACTGGATTACGACCCCAAAATCTTCGTAAGGGTGGTGAACCAAAATATCTTTCGCCGCGATGGCGGCCAAGCAATCCCCTCCAAATTCGCGTATCCGTTCCGGGAAACGCGCTGTGAAAGGCGGAAATAAAAGAGACTTTGGTCCAACACGCACAAGCTCAGACAGATCTCTTAGACCAAGGAGTTGCGTCGTATCGAAGATCGCTTCCTCAGCGCACTCAAAGCTATTGATCAAAAAAGCCCGAAGACTCGGTGCAACGCCTTTGACGAGCTCTAATCGAATGACACGGCCGCGACGGCGCTCTCGCAAGAGATTTTGGAAATGCTCGACCAAATCCTCTGCGCGTTCATCCACGGCAATCCCACTATCGCGGGTAATGCGAAACACGCTGGAATCTGTGACGTCAAAATCCGGATAAAGTTCTGGCGCGAAATGGTCGAGCATGTCCTCTATGGCGACAAACGCGCGGCCCTTTTTCGGCGTTTCCACTTCGATAAAGCGCGGGACATTTGACGGCACAGGCAAAACGCCAAAAATAGGATCCCGCGTTTCCGACTCCAAACCCAGCACAAGACCAAAACCTAGATTGGGCAAGAAAGGAAAAGGATGCGTTGGATCAACAGATAGAGGTGTCAGGAGTGGCAAGATATCCGTCTGGAAAATCACGCGGAGGGCGGCCAGCTGATCCTCATCCAGTTCGCGAATATCCAAGACGTTTATCTTCTTGGCTGACAACGCAGTGCGTAACTCCAGCCAGCATTTGCGTTGTCGCGCGACAAGTTTCCCCGCACGGCGGGCAATCTTATCCAATCGTCGCCGCAAGCTCTTCGCGGTGACGGAACTTTGTCCTAGCCGGACCTGACTGCGCAGGCCGGCAACGCGCACCATATAAAACTCATCAAGGTTCGACGCAGAGATCGAGAGAAAACGCAGACGTTCCAATAAAGGCACGTCAGGGTTTTCGGCCTCTTCCAAGACACGCGTATTGAAGAAGAGCCAAGATAGCTCGCGGTCAAAGAGACGGGCGGTACTGGTGGGTTTCATCGCGTCCTCTCAAAGCGCCAAGGGCAATGACGAGACTATGACAGGCGTAGCTGGCGCAAACAAGCGCCGCAAAACACGGGATTAGGCCGCGGTCGCCTGAGGCTCATCCGCGATAATCGTGTAAAGGCTCTGACCATCTGGCGCAGCTCGCAAGCGCGCGCGGTTCTCTTCTCGGCGGAGCTGGCGCGAAACACGCGCCAATGCGCGTAAATGGGCACCAGCCGCATCGGCAGGCGCCAAGAGGAAGACCACAAGATCGACGGGTCTCTCATCTACAGCGTCGAAATCCAGCGGCGTTTCTAAACGGGCGAAACCGGCGACAACGCGGTCCAACCCATCAATACGCGCATGCGGCAACGCAACACCATTTCCGACGCCTGTGGAACCTAAGCGCTCACGCTCAACGGCTGCTGCTACAACGTCACGGCAAGCAATACCCGTTAGGCCATGCGCTTCGATCAGCTGCTTGGCCATATCTTGAAATAACTGTTTTTGGCTAGCAACCGACAGATCGGCTGTAACGCTCTCAGGCGTGAAAAGACTGGTCATGATGGTTTCCCACGAGATGGATACGGGTCCCGACCGAGGCGCGCTGTAAGGGGGAAGCGCGTCTCGCCCCAATTCAAATTTCGCGTGCCATTACCCCTAGCGCGCTCTCGGGTCAAACGAAGTCATCAGGCTCTAATTCCTAGAAGACGTGGCTCAGGCGGGCTAAAAACACGGAAAAGCAGAGTTTTATCGGGGATCAACCCAGCCAATATGCCCGTCGGCCCGCTTGAAAACGACGTTTAGCCCGCCGTGTTTCGCGTTGTGAAAGACCACAACGCCCGAATCGGCCAATCCCAACTCTAGCGCGGCCATACCCGGTGTGAGAGTTCGGATCTCACTCACACTCTCAGCGATGACCATGGGTTCGTCAGAGACGTTTCCGTCTTGGCTGTCATCATCGGGGTCCATTGTCGCATCTACAGGACTTTGCACGACATAGAGCGAGGCCTCTTTAGCCTTGGCTTTTTGGCTATGGTCTTTGAGGCGGCGTTTATAGCGGCGCAAACGCTTTTCCATATGCTCCAAGGCTTCGTCTGACGCCGGATAGGCTTCTTGGGCTTGGCCCGTGGCCTCCATGGAGGCGCCTGAGGGCAAATGCACCGAGCAAATCGTCCGGAAACCTGATCCCTCGCGAGACACGCTGACCTGCGCGTCACCCTCGCGGTGGATATATTTGTCCATCATCTCTTCCAACCTGTCTGTGATCCGCTCGCGGAGCGCCTGAGAAACATCTATGCCTTTGGAAGCGATTTGGATTTGCATGAGCAACCTTTCGATGGAGAAGTTTGAACACACCCCATACCACACGCGCGCCCGCCTGTAGAGTGATATTCGTTAAAGATCGTTTGCCACCACCCCACGCTTTAGACGTAGTTAAGTTCATGAACGACATCCGCACAACTCCCCGCGACTATCTACGCCAGAGCCTAAACCTGATTTTCGCCCCGATTATGTGGCTCAGCTCCTCGCTTGGCTTTTTCGTGGCGGGCGCACGCGATCCATCTGGATTGTCTGAGTTGACCTATAATCCGCTGGTGCCATTGGGGCCGGCATTTTCGATTTGGTTTCCCATTTTCGTCGGATGTGCAGCCTATGCGGTCGTGCAAGCCCTGCCCCGTAATCGTGGGCGGAGCGTCTACCGCGCGATCGGTTGGTGGACGGCGATTGGCTTTATTTTGATCAACCTTTGGGGTGTCGCGACATCCCTGCTGGATGACCGGATTGTAGAGATCACTGGGACGCTAATCTTTCTTCCCGCGATGTTGGCGCTCGTCATCGCGATGGTGAAAGTCTGGCGACGGCGAGAAGCGCTAAGTAGGGTAGAAAAATGGATCGTTCTGACACCGATCGCCCTGATTGCAGGCTGGTGTTCGCTCGCCGTTTTTGTCGGGACTAATGCCGTTGCTTGGAACATGGTTGAACCGCTGGGCTGGAGCCTCGTTGGAACATCCATCTCCGTTCTAGCGATTGGCTTAGGCTGGGTCGTTTGCGTTTTGCAACGCGGCGCGCAAAGCCGCCTCTATGCGTTTCCAATTGTCTGGGGTCTCGCCTTTCTCGCGGCCAAACGCCTGCTCGTCGAAGGCACTGAGCCAGCCATTGGCTGGTTCGCGATACTTGGAATTTTGACCGTTATTTTGGCGACTCTCTGGCAGCCACGGGCGAGCCGAGCCGTATGGCCTGATTAAGCCCCAAACGGGTCTGGCCCATAGTCATTCGGTCCTCGTGTCCCGGGCTGGGTGAACCACAAAAGGTTCGCAAGGCCGGATACTGTTCCCACCACAGGGATCATACCTGCGAGGAAAAAGCCAAGGACTAGCCAGCCTGTCTGACCCAAATCATGGAACCGCCGGATGTTCAGCATGATATCTGGCAGCAAGCTACCCAGTGCGAATACGAAACCAAATAGGATGGCAAAATTGCCACTGGCGCTAAGGCCTTGGAAATTCAACAGGGCTTCATCTTCTCCGCGAAAAGCTTCACCGATGGCTTGGGATAATTCCGGTCCGCCGTCGGCCATATAGACAAGCGTCGCCAGCACACCGACGACAATGATCTTAAACAGCTGCACCCACCAAAATTCCGCACGGGTCGCGCGACCATCGGCGACAGTATATTGACCGTAATAGCGGCGGACAGCTGTGCCGAAATCCACCATCAAGCGAAGACGTCTGCCATGCCGCCATCAATCGGATTGGGGCCGTAGCGATTATCCCCGGGCTTACTCGGCTGACAGAAGAACACGATCAACGTGATCGCATAGCCCAAAGCCGCCAAGACGCCGATAATCACAAGAAAGCCGAGGGATGCCAACATGCCTTCATTGGACGTCGTGCCGCCGTCCATTCCAGACAAAGCCATAACACCCGCCAGAATACCAAAGACAAGCAGAGCCAGATAAAACCCACCGATCCACCAGCCCGACCGTCCTGTGTCATGCAAGCGACGCCAGCCAACGGCCAAACCCGGAATTAGTGTCGCGAGGGAAAACAGCCCGCTGATCGGTCCAGCATCTTCGTCTTCCCACCCAAATAGCATGCCATCGATAACACCTAAAACGATCCCAGCGAGGATGGTGAAAAGCGTCCAATACCAAAACTCAGATCGACGCGCGCGGCCGCCAAAGCCAAAATATTGGCGAAAACAGGATTGGACGGCTTCGATCATGTTCATAGTGGGTCTCTCTCTCGGACTCGTATTGCGTTAGTTTGTCTAAAAATTACACGGTCTATCTTAAAAGTTAGTCTCTTTTCTAATGCGCCTCAATCAAACACGCTCGCGCTCTGATCCTCATAAGGATGCGGACCAAAGCGGTTATCGCCTTTCTGACTGGGCAGAGCGAGTAACACGATCAGCAGAGCAAAGAGGATAAGATAAATCCCGGTGAAGACCAAAATGGAATTTGCGTTAAACACGCCATCTGCACGCCCCATGAATGTGAAGATAAGCGTGTTTGGAATAATGCTCATGATCGTCGTGGTCGCCACGTAGATGCCGTAAATCCAGCCGGGGCGGCTGGTATCCTGCAGGCGTCGCCACCCAACTGTCAGGTCTGGCACAAAGTAGATCGCATAGATGATAAGGCTCAAGAGGCTCATCCCGAGAAAATATGGCATGTCGATCAAGGTCTCTAAGAGACCGACAGCTAAGTTCACTAAGATGACAAAAAGCGCCCACCACCAATATTCAGATCGTTGGGAACGTCCGTTGAATTGAAACGCACGCCGAAAGACGTTCGAAATAGAACGACCCGGCGATTGCATCATACGTCAGGCGCGCCACCGAAGCGAGCCGACCACTCTGCGAGTTGATCATCCTCGATCTTCGCAAACAAAACGGGAGGGGCGCTAATTTCCAGCCCAACGGGCAAAGCGTCGAGAAGCGCAGGCACTTCACCAAAATTCCAGCTGCGTCGATCCCCTGGGATGTTCATCGCGTCGAGAATTTTCGCCGCGGCATCCGGGATAATCGGCTGCGCCAAAATCCCGAACAGCGCGACGAGGTTCAACCCTGTTCGTACACCAATCGCAGCTTGATCAACATCCGTCTTGTAGTGCGTCCAAGGCGCGGCTTGGGTCAGATATTCATTCCCCGCCGCCCAGATCGCGCGTGTTTCGGCCATGGCCTTACGGAATTCGCGGGCCTCATAATATTGAATGAGTTGCGGGAGGCGCGCGGAGAGTTCTGCCTCGATCCACTGCTCTGCCTCACCAGCCGTTCCACCCTCCGGGACTTTCCCGTCAAACTTGCCGACGCAGTATTTCGTAATCCGGTTGACGAAATTCCCTAGCACATTGGCGAGGTCAGAATTGACGCTCGCTTGGAATTCTTCCCATGTAAATGCCGCATCCGAGCTCTCGGGCGCATTCGCCATCAAGTGCCAGCGCCAATAGTCCGATGGGGCAAGATCAATCGCTTGGTCCATGAAGACCCCGCGCTTGCTGGAGGTCGAGAACTTGCCGCCGTACCATGTCACCCAGTTGAACGCCTTGAGCTGATCCACGAGTTTCCAAGGCTGGTCACTGCCCATGATCGTTGTCGGGAAGGACAGCGTGTGAAAGGCGACATTGTCTTTGCCCATGAATTGAACATAGCGGACGTCATCTGCACCAGCATCCGTGCGCCACCAACTTTGCCAGTCACCCCCGCTTGCCGCGGCCCAATCCTGTGTCGCGCCGATATAGGCAATCGGCGCATCGAACCAGACGTAGAAGACTTTGCCGTCAAACCCGTCGCGCATATTTCCGTCTGCATCCACAACCGGAATACCCCAATCCAGATCGCGCGTGATCGCGCGGTCACGCAATCCTTCGTCTAGCCATTTCATCGCAATGGAGGTCGCGAGGGGCGGCCAGCCCGTGCTCGCATCGACCCAATCGCGAAGCCGCCCGCTCATCGCGGATTGTTTCAGATAGAGGTGGTTCGTGTCGCGGATTTCAACATCATGGGATCCTGAAACGGCGCTATACGGATTGATCAGATCGACAGGGTCCAACAGCTTACCGCAATTATCGCACTGATCGCCACGCGCCGCTTCAAACGCACAATTCGGGCAGGTCCCCTCAACATAACGATCCGGCAGGTAGCGCCCGTCGGCAACAGAATAGACCTGTTGCGAGACTCGCTCTTCCAAAAATCCATTGGCTTCCAAGGCCAGCGCAAATGCCTGCGTCAGCTCCCGCGTGCTCTCAGACGATGACCGCCCGAAGTAATCATAGGACAGATCAAAGCTCGCGCCCGCCTCGGCCTGTGCCGTGTGCATGGCGTCGCAATAATCCTGCACGCTTTGCCCGGCTTCCGCTGCGGCCAGCTCTGCCGGCGTGCCATGCTCATCTGTCGCGCAGATATACAGGACCTCGTGCCCCAGCAGGCGCATCGCGCGCGCATAGACATCTGCCGGCAGCATAGAGCCCGCCAAATTGCCGAGATGTTTGACGCCATTGATATAAGGCAGCGCAGAGGTGATCAGGATACGTGACATGCGACGCGTCTTAGCGGGACACCCCTAAAGTGCAAGCCAGACGAGCCCACTAACAGCGGCATCAGATGCCCCGATCATCAGCAAGGTCGTGATAATCACGATCACAAGATTATAGGCCGCATGAAAGCCAATTGCGACCAAGAGCCCGAACCGCATCCGAACATACCCCAAGACAGCCCCGGCCAGCATTTGTGGCGCGACAACCAAAGGCCAGAGAAACACCGGTATGCCATCTTCGAAATTGCCAATATGGATCATTCCAAATAATACGATCACACCCCAAAAGACCCAAGGAAAGATCACCTGCGTCATACCCGCCAACACACGATCTTCGCCCCGTAAGCTCCACCAGCGCGACAGATACAGCCCCAGCGCGCCGAGCATAAAGGCGCAATGCCCAACAGCGGCGGCACCTGCGCCAAGACTCGAAAAAATGAAAAGCGCACTAATCAGGCAAAGCCCCACAGGCATGACGACCAGCAATCCTGTACGAAAGCCCATCCAGCTACGAAACAGCAGCTCTTCCAGCAAAGGCGCGACCAGCACGGCGAGATAGACAAATCGGCCTGAGGTGAATTCTTCTTCGAACTCCTCGCTCATCGCGGGCATGTCCGCCCCTGCCACAGCCATCACCGATGTCACGATCAGGTTCAGGGGGATCATCGCCAACAAGAGCAAGCCCACCACACCGATAAGAGCCAGCGCGCCTTCTGGCTTTAGCCGCTCGCGCGAGCGCACAAACACCGGCGCGCGCCAGTATCGCACCATATCGCGGATGAAGGAAAAGCTGTTCACACCCTGCCCTGACCTAAGCAGAACGCCCCTGCAAGATGACAAAGCGTCATTTTCCGCAGAACTCTGCATCATTCGACTTGCAAGATGGTTTTCACAGCGTTATGTGCGCTCCACACCAGAAATGCCCCTATAGCTCAGCTGGTAGAGCACCTGATTTGTAATCAGGGGGTCCGCGGTTCGAGTCCGTGTGGGGGCACCATTTTCCGGCATCACGAACCGGTCAAGTTACTGAAATCACTATAAGTTTCCTCTGCGAAACTTCTCCAACCTCTGATTTCCTCGACTTGTGTGCCACATGGCGTGCTACATCGTGTGCTACATTATGCCTGTTTTGAAACGGCTGAACCAATACCTCAAATGCCGGGATGGCTTCTGGAGCTACAACCGGCGCGTTCCTCTCGCCTACAAGGATCTAGACACTCGTGGGACCATCCGAACGGCCCTTGCTACGAGTTCGATAGAAGTAGCGCGAGCGCGTTGCGATGCTCTGGCGGCTGCTGACGATGCGTTCTGGAAATCTCTGTCGGGAGGAGACACGTCTGCGCGAAACGCTTACGAGGCTGCACGCTCTCGGGCGATGTCCAAGGGAATGATCTACATTCCTGCCGACGACCTGGCGAACGACGCAAGCTTGAAGGAGATAATCAAGCGCTTGAGAGCCGTCGACATTTCGGCTCCATCCGCGACCGCCGAGGCGGATGCACTTCTGGGCTTGGCAAAACCTACAGCGCCTACAATCTGTCCGTCGTCATATTCAAAACTGATCAGAGATCGTCAGTTTCACAAATTCACCACGGTGGCGATCTTATGTCTCAAATCCCGTTAGTGCGCCGCTGCGGTCAATCGCAAAGATTGCGCCGTTCACGTGGAAAGTCACGGCCACCAATATTGCGAATCTCAAGCTGAGTTTTGATACCAAGAAACTGCGTCGTTTTAACAAAGGCCGTCCAGCCCGCTCCGGGTGAGCCAGAGTCAAATTCATCCGCGAAAAAGAAAGCGATGTCATAGGGCACTTCATAGCCAACACCCCACGCGAGTTTTAGCTCAGGCAAATCCTGCCGAAAATCGATTTCGATTTCAGGTGTTCTAAGCTTTGTGACGTTGCGAGTAACAAGCGGCTCCGGTTTACCTTTCGCGCGGATGCGCGTCAGCTACGCCCGATCGTTCCCCATGAGGGAAGAGAGCGTGGTTGCCTGCCAAATAGATGGGCGCTCGCCAGCGCACTTCGGAAGGGCGGCTGGTCCCAAACGATGATATCGTGGTCACGCGTCCACTGCGATAAAAAGCGTTGGCAGCTAAAGCCTCACCTATCGTAAGCCAAGTCATCACGTCGGAATTTTTGTCGATCAAAATTCCAAGCCCCCTCCTGATCTCGGCCCTCGCTCACAAGCGGATTGGTCACACGTTCTTCGACCGCAAGCGTTGGAGCCTCCGTTGCATCAAACCTGTCGTCAGGTCGAAGGGGCCCTTTGAGATCAATACCATCGAACACACTGGCTATATTTGCACCCGGAAACGGTCTGGGCCAAACGAGCGGGTAGTCCTTGCCGTACAGCGCGGCTTCTTCTTCCGGCTGCTCAACGAGGTAGGGCTGCACAATTGCCCCTGACCGATCGCAGTACTGGATGTCATCACCGCAATACCGGAATGAAATCGCGCGGCGCATACGGTCTGAAGAGGCATTTCCACCAGCGCCGTGAATAGTCATAACGTGGTGGATTATAACATCCCCCGGTTTCACGTCGAACGAGACGATATCGTAATCGTCTCGATTGGCTTCGATGTCGGGCATGCGTTCGTAGGGCGAAAGTGGATGCGGGCTCTGGCTGATGAAAACGTTGGGTGCATACACTTCCTCCCACCGATGCGATCCTCGCACATATTCCATCGTCCCGTTTTCCAGATCAGCGTCATCAAGCGCGATCCAGACAATACAGCACTGACTGCCACTGATTTGAAAATATGCGTAGTCTTGGTGAAATGTCGTGCGTTGGGGCGTTTCGGGGAGCTTCACGAAAGTCGTATCCTCCCAAAAATTGGTGCGCTCGGTTTCAAGGAGCTGCGTCACCAAGGCGGGAAGCGCCGAGTCGAGTGCAGCTTTCCTGATACCTGAATGAAATCGCCAGCCAGCGGCATCGTAGAAAAACATCCCATCACCCTTCGCCGCACAAGAAACCTCATCGCGGATCGGGCGGACGGACTTGTCGTAATCGAGGACCATGCGAAGTTCGGACATTTCGAACCTCGATGCGGTGTTGACGTCGATGATCTCGTCGTCAGCCCAGACCTGATTCGCGATGGACTCGAAGTCATAACCCGTTTCAGACTTTCCAAAATTCGCAAGCTGCGTGTCCACGCCAGAGCGTAGGCCTTCGATTTCTTCGGAGCTTAGGATGCCGCGGAGGCAAACTACGCCATCTCGTCGAAATGTTTTTAAATCGTCTTCACTCAAGGACGAAGGACGGGGAAGTGGATTATGTTTTTGCATTAGGGATTCCAATGTCTGGATTGCTTATGAACTGGGTGGCAAGGCTTGCGACTGTATCTCGCAACGCATCTCTTCCCGCGTCCTTCATGCCCGGAAGCTCTAGAATTGATCGGATGTCGCCAATTAGATTCTCGTCCTCCGAGCTTAAGGGTTCCACGCGAACGAACCGGGATGCGACGAAACGTTCTGGAGTGTGGTAGAGCGCCTCAATATGAGAGGGTAGCGGTTTGTCTTGATTTGAAGCCTTCATCGAATGCGACCCTTTTCAGCTAAAACATGAGAGCGGACTTGGGAAGCAACCCAGCTTGCTTCGACCCTCATCCTTATGCTGCACGACGCTGAGCCGAGACTTCCGCTATCTGGCCAACAGCCCAAAGCGGTACGTTGTAGTGGCTGACCTGCCGCGGGGTCCGAGCATACTGGCGGATTTTGGCGAGAGCGTTCGGCGTCATCTGTTTTCGGATGGCGATGTAGTGATCATCATCCTTCTCACAATATTTCGCCATGCCGAGAGGACGCGTCTTGGTCAAAAATGCGGCGAGCTCATAGTGCTTCTGATAGGTCAGTGCCGTCAGCCATCCGATCCCGTTGGCATTCGCATATTCGTAAGTCGCAACCATGACGCGGTCGCGGGCTTTTGCGAACTCTTCCTTTGATGCACCGGTCCTGCGAACCAGAAAACGAGAGACCTCGAGAATTTTCGGGTCGTGAGGGCAATCTTCGAGATCGCAATAATCGGGAAACACCTCGGAAATCAGGTGAGGCTGATCCGTCGGGACCAGTCTTGCGGACGCGAGCAGCTTACCCCGACGGTCATAGTCGAGGAAGTAGATGGCATGTTCCGTGTCGAACTGGTCGACCTCCCGGTCGGCTTCCGCGTGAGGTAAATCCCAGCCCATTTCACCGATTGCAACCTGATGACGAAAGCGGAACATCTCCTCGAGTTCTGCTTCATAAAGTGACCGATTCACGCTGTTTACAATTGCGACCATGTATTATCTCCATCTCGGCTTGACCGCGAACCGCGGCTTTAGATCAAGATGACAGAGAAGGCTGAGGCCGAATACTACCCGTTTGGCTAGGTAGTATGGCGAGACCCAGAGTACATAAGTTCGCTTTAGTAGGAGCCCCCAACAAGAATCCGTCCGCTTCGGATCGCAAGGAAAACGGAATGGGCGCGGTTTACTGCGTTGAGCTTGCGCGTGATATTCTTCATATGAAATTTTACGGTAGAAGAACTTATCCCGAGGATATGGCTAATATCCCAATTGCTCTTTCCCGCTGCAACATAATGCATAATCTCGGTTTCGCGCGCGGTCAGGTGTTGCGGAGGCTCATCGGGCTGCGCGCCGGTCAGTTTCAAAAAATGCGTGTAGGATTGCACCGACAGGATTGACAGTTGAGCGAGGTCCGACTCCGAAAAATCTGGGTTCTGGTGCGGGAGGCCAATCAAACCCGTTGGAAGTCTTGGTATGGCAACCGGAACGCCAATGCCGTCTTCGAGACCAAAATCGCGGCCTTCGTCCATCATCCTCAGGCCAATCTTGTCAGCATAATCGCGGACATCGCTCCACTTGAATATGTAGCTTGAGTTGGCGCCAAAGCGCATCACTGGATCATGCATGGCACGTTGGCCCTCAAACCAGCGTTCAGTCCATTCTTCGGGGTAGTTAGTGACGCCGTATTCGCGCAAAGGCTTGTCTGCGACGGCTGGATTGATCAGCTGCGCCAGCATGACATGGTCAAACCCCCACCGACTGAAAGCCGATGCCATTTCCTTCAGTAATGCTTCCGGCGAATCCGTCAGCTCCAAGGCGTCTACGACGCTAAGGAGATCAATTACGTTTTCCTGATCCCAACCCATCTCTTCAGCCCCCAAGATTGCCCAAAGTGCTATAGAGCAAAAAGGGAGAGATTACATTTTTTATGTTAGTCTTGGTTACCGAGACTCAAAGTATTCTTCGGATCAGGCCTCGGGATTGAACATGCGTCTACAGAGAAACGCGAGTGTAATTACATCGGTTGTCGAGGCAGTGTCGGCAATGGAGCTGATATAGCTTCGCGCCTCTGCCTCAACCTGTTGTTTGTTCAGCTTGGGTGAAGCCGTTGAATCGCGTGAATGGATCAGCCCCGCCATTAAGTGCTCGGACTTTATATCGAGCAGGTCGCATAAGCTCATCAAATTGTAAGCTGTAAAACGCCGCTTACCGGCTTCGGCCCTCGAATACTCATCAGTGCTAAGGCAAAGTTGATGAGCAACAGCTTCGACCCCTAACTTTCTCGCCAGACGGTGAAGTCGGACGTTCCGACCGATCACGATGTCCACCGGGAATCTGCCCAGCTCCACGATATCTGCGGTCATCGGTGTCTCCAGGCTGCGATCCCGATGCGGGATATGCAAGAGCCGTGGAAACTCTACCATCTTTCCGCAGAAAAAGCAGCCCGTTTGACCATTCGATGACGCGCTACCGGAATGTCAATTACCCTCCCTAAAGGACTAAACTACGTATTCGCGGGGAGAGTTAGACAGCCTCGTGACCCTTTGCCGAGCACTTTGAGCTATTTGGAGTTTTAAACGTACGAAAAATCCGAAGCGGTTAAACGCGCATCAGCATTCTATGGCCTGGGCCTATTTTGGGTTATTCATGGCGGGGCTTTGGCAGGTCGCTTTCATCCTCGTTAAGTCTGACGTTTTAGCTATTAGCATTGGCTTGCATACAACGGTTTAGGGCTGTTGACTGCCTTAGTGTCAGTAGCGACCTACCGCACCCTAGCCAAAATATATCCAAGCACTATGGTAGAAAAAGAGGCTTAGTTATGACATTTCAACTCTCTTTTCGTAAGTTGATTGGCAACTGATGTGTCCCTAACTTTGTAGACACCTTGCAAGGTAAAACCGGAAGCAAGGAGAGTGTCTTATGGGCGGTCGTATTCGATATACAGAAGAGTTTAAATTAGGGGCTGTGGCGCAAGTCACGGATAAGGGCCACGGCGTTCTTCGCAAACGACCACAGGTGAAGTACGCTTTTATAAAAGCGCATCGGGGCGAGTTCTCGGTGCGCGCTATGTGTCGTGTGCTGCAGGTGCATGCCAGTAGTTTTTATGCGTGGCTAAAGAATGGATTATCGGGCCAAGCTAAGCGAAGGCGCCGTCTGACAGGCCTTATCAAGCAATCTTGGCTGGAGAGTAGCTGCGTGTATGGCTATCGTAAGATCCATCATGACCTGCTGCTGAGCCTTGGCGAGCGCTGCGCGGCCAACACTGTTGCTAAGCTCATGCGTAATGAAGGCCTGCGGGCCCAAGTCGGCCATAAACGCCGTCCCGGTAAGTATGGCACCAAGCCTGCTGTCGCTGCTGCTAATCGATTGCGGCAGGACTTTAACGTCGACGCGCCTGATACAGTTTGGGTGACGGACATCACTTATATTCGAACGCATGAGGGCTGGCTTTATTTTGGCGGCCGTCATTTACCTATACTCGCGCAAAGTTGTGGGTTGGTCTATGAGTTCACGGATGCAGACATCGCTTGCGCTCAATGCGTTACTGATGGCTGTCTGGAGGCGGAGGCCGACGAGCAAAGTTATCATTCATTCCGACCAAGGCTCACAGTTTACCAGCCAGGAGTGGCGGGGGTTTCTAACCGATCACAATTTAGAAGCCAGTATGAGCCGCCGTGGGAACTGTTATGATAACGCCGTGGCGGAGAGCTTCTTCTATCTGCTTAAGACTGAGCGGATTAGAAGAAAAACTTACAAAACCCGCAAAGATGCCCGTCAGGACGTGTTCGATTACATCGAAATATTCTACAATCCAAAACGCAGGCATGCTAACAATGGGATGTTGTCACCCGTTGAATTTGAGATGGCAACAAAATGAAGTAGCAAGGTGTCTACAAAGCTAGGGGCACATCACATACCATCAGTGCCCTCAGCCTAGAAAAATATGGCCACTATAAGAAGAAACTCATTGATCATTGAAGAAAATATAAAACTGTCGCTATTAACAACATAAAACTTGCGCCCAAAGCTTGGGCTTTCCAAGCTTTGGCTGATTGAGGATAAAAAAGGTTCTTCCAGTCTATTTTCATATCTTCATTCCACGGTTGTTTCAGGCTCAATGTTATCTTCAATTACATCGATCTCATCTGATAAATCTAAATTTCTTACGCTAGTTTCAGTATGACTGACAGCAGCACCAAAGCCAGGCCCTAAACTTAACCGAACGCCTGCACCTGCAACCCCACTATCAGGGATACTAACCTCGACGCCCAAAGCACCTGCGTCGCCTTCAAGATTGGTGGCCCCGCCGGCCAAGGCATCAGGCTGACCTAAGTGCAAACCTACTTCAAGCAAATCTAGATCAGCGATTACGCCAACTACTTGATCAGAGCCTGCAATTGCAGTTCCAGCGCCCTCAGGCTGAAGAGTTGGACTTAGAGGGCCAAGGAATGGAATGAGTGGAGATCCAGACGAGCTAGGCAAACCAAAGCTTAAATGCACCAAGCCCGCCCCACTGCCCGAAACCCCTCCACCAGAAGACGTTATTGGCGCAGCTCCGGTAGCCGAGGCTCCGCCAGTGACAGTAATATGCTGTCTAACGTCAGCGCCTGTGTCTCAGATTTAGGTCTGGGCTAAGAGAGACTTT
>CAYPWW010000027.1:0-29488 GCA_964414555.1 uncultured Algimonas sp. | reverse complement strand
TGCGGGATCACCTGCACCGTCGCGCCGAGATAGTCACCGCGCCGTTCCTTGGCGATGATGTTGGAGTAAATGCGCCCTGTCGTAATGTTGTCAGTCTGCGCCGCGCTAACGCCAGTGAAGCGCTCATAATGGCCGAGATCGAGATCCGTTTCCGCCCCGTCATCCGTCACATAGACTTCGCCGTGCTGATACGGGCTCATCGTGCCGGGATCGACGTTCAGATAGGGGTCGAGCTTGCGCAGGCGGACCTTATAGCCTCGCGACTGCAACAGCGCGCCCAGCGCTGCGGAGGCTAAGCCTTTGCCGAGCGACGACACGACGCCGCCTGTGATAAAGATATAACGTGGCATAGGCCCGCTTTCACTGTGCGGGCGAAACGACATAATCGGTGAGGATTAAGCGGTTTGAAGACCCGTCAAACTGACTGAAATGGATTCAGCTAACGGGAGGAAGCCATCACGCGAATCGTGCCCACAGGTCAAGGGGCACGGGACGCTTTTACACAGATTGTCCGTGAGGCGTTTACGGCTCTGGCGTTGGATCGGCAGGTTGGGTTGCAACCGCTTCGTCATCAATGATCAGGCGCTCACGGTTTTCGATCTGAAAAACAATCGACAAAGCCAAGCAGTTGACGAGAAAGATCGCGCCCAAAATGCCCGTCATCCGCGCGATAGACGTCGTCGCAGACCGACCCGACATCAAACCGCCACCACCGCCGCCGCCAATACCCAAAGCCCCGCCTTCTGAGCGCTGGATCAGGATCAGACCTGTCAGGATAACGCTGATGATCAGCTGGATGATGAGCAGAACGGTAGACATAATAGCTTCTCTCTTCGTCGATCGGTCATCGACGCGCGCCGATTAGACGTTTTAAGTCGGAATGGCTAGGGTGGATTGCAAGAGGCACAGAACGCCTTGCCAGGTTTAAGTCATAACCCCTTCGGTCGGAGAGCTGGCCACGGCGTATCGTTTCTTCTCAATCCGGCCAGCCAGATAGGCCTCACGCCCCGCAATCACACCATGTTTGAACGCGCGCGCCATGCGGATGGGGTCTTTGGCGCCAGCAATCGCTGTGTTGGCGATGATGCCGTCAACGCCGAGTTCCATCGCAGCGGCAGCCTCGGACGCTGTGCCAAGACCGGCATCCACGATCACAGGCACGCTGACGGCTTCTTTGACGAGTTGAATGTTGATTGGGTTCAATAGCCCCAAGCCAGAGCCGATCGGGGCAGCCAAAGGCATAATCGCAGCCGCGCCCGCCTCTTCCAGCTTTTGGCAATAGACGGGATCATCCGTGCAATAGACCATCACATCAAACCCATCCGCGACGAGCAATTTCAGCGCGGCCAGCGTCTCGGCCATATCGGGATAAAGATGCACATCGGACAGAACTTCCAGCTTTACGAGGTTCCAGCCGCCCAGCTCTCGCGCCAAGCGCAGAGTTCGGATCGCATCTTCGCCCGTGTAGCATCCCGCCGTATTCGGCAGGTAGGTCGCGTCTTTCGGCGAGATGAAATCTGTCAGTAGTGGGGCATCGGGTTGGTCCAGATTGACGCGACGAATGGCGACGGTCACCATTTCTGCGCCGGACGCAGCCAGCGCGTCTGCGTTTTGCTGGTAATCCGCGAACTTCCCCGTCCCGATGATGAGGCGCGAGGTGAAGCTGTGGCCTGCGACTTTCAGAAGGTCTTGATTGCGTTCGGACATTATCCGCCCCCGATAAAATGAATGATTTCGAGCTGGTCATGATTGACTAACATCGTCTCGGCATAGGCAGATTTTGGCACAACCTCGCGATTGCGCTCCACGGCGATCTTGCGCTCAGGCAGTTCGAGATGCGCGATCAACGCCGCGACGGACAAGCCATCCGGCAAGTCATCGTGATCTTTGCCATTGATGATAAGATGCACGTTTTATTCCTAGCTTGAGATGCGTTCCGACGCGCGTTACCACGCTGGAAACGGGAAAGACAATGACCAAGCCCATCCACATTCTCAACGGTCCAAACCTGAACCTGCTCGGCACGCGTGAACCAGAGGTTTATGGATCGCAGACACTGGCCGACATCGAAGCCTTGTGCCGCGAAACGGCGCAGTCGCTTGGCCACGACATTGTCTTTGCGCAAACCAACATCGAAGGCGAGCTGGTCGATCTAGTCCAGACAGCTGGGCGCGAGGGCGCAGGCATTGTCATTAATCCGGCTGCTTACACGCATACATCCGTCGCACTCCATGATGCGCTGAAAGCTGTTGAGGTACCCAGCGTGGAGATCCACCTGTCCCAACCCGCCAAACGCGAGAGCTTTCGCCGTCGATCCTATGTGGCCGAAGCTGTCCACGGCACAATTTCCGGCTTTGGCGCGCAAAGCTATGTTTTAGGGCTGCAAGCGCTGTCGAACCTGCTAAAGAACAACGATTAGCCTGAATCAGGGAGAGTGATTATGGCCAAGGATGAAAGCGGACCGACCGCAAAAGATTTGAAATTCGTCAAGGAGCTGATGCGCCTGCTCGAGGACTCAACCCTCGCAGAGCTCGACTTCCAAAAAGGCGAGTTAAGTGTCGCCCTATCAAAGGCTGGACAGGCCGTGCCAATGCAGCAGATGATGGCCGCACCCGCCGCCGCAGCACCCGTTGCGTCTGCTGCGCCGTCACAACCTGTCGCCACGAAAGAAACGCCAGCGGACGCCGCAGCGCATCCCGGGGCCGTGAAATCGCCGATGGTCGGAACGGTCTATACCCGCCCTTCTCCCGATGCGGATGTCTTCGCGAAAGTCGGCGACAAGGTGAAAGAAGGCGATACGATCATGCTGGTCGAAGCGATGAAAACCTTTAATCCGATTGTCGCGCCAAAATCCGGCAAGCTGGAGCAGGTCTTGGTCGAAGACGCCAGCGCGGTTGAGTTCGGCGAAGCCCTCTTCATCCTCGTCTAACTCATGGCGAACGCAAAAAACCAAGGGCTGTTCAAGAAAGTCCTCATCGCCAATCGCGGCGAGATCGCCCTGCGTATCCATCGCGCCTGTAAGGAAATGGGGATCAGCACGGTCGCCGTCTATTCCGAAGCCGACCGCGAAGCGATGCATGTGAAACTCGCGGATGAGTCCGTCTGTATCGGCCCGAACAGCGCAACAGATAGCTATCTGAATATTCCGTCGATCATCGCGGCCTGCGAAATCACCGACGCCGATGCGGTCCATCCCGGCTACGGCTTCCTCTCAGAAAACGCGCGCTTTGCCGAAATCGTTGAAGCACATGGCATGGCCTTCATCGGGCCAACGGCGGAACATATCCGCATCATGGGCGACAAGATCACGGCCAAGGACACAGCTGCGGCGGCGGGCATCCCCGTCGTGCCCGGTTCCGATGGTTCTGTGACGACGTATGAAGACGCCAAAAAGGTCGCAAAAGACGTGGGCTTCCCCCTGCTCGTCAAAGCGGCAGCAGGCGGTGGTGGGCGCGGTATGCGCTTGGCCGAAACCGCGGATAAACTCGAAGAAGCCCTCAACGCCGCGCAGCAAGAAGCCATCGCGGCTTTTGGTAATGGCGAAGTCTATCTGGAACGCTACCTCACGGGAGGGCGTCACATCGAAATCCAAGTCCTCGCCGATACGCATGGCAATGTCGTGCATCTGGGCGAACGGGATTGCTCGCTGCAACGCAGGAACCAGAAAGTCCTCGAAGAGGCGCCCTCACCCACCCTGACCGCGAAAGAGCGCGAGAGTATTGGTGGGATCGTCGCAAATGCTGTTCGCACAATCGGCTATCGCGGCGCGGGAACGGTCGAGTTCCTCTATGAGGACGGAGAGTTCTTCTTCATCGAAATGAACACCCGTCTACAGGTTGAACATCCGGTCACGGAAGAGATCACAGGCATCGACCTCGTCCGCGAACAAATCCGCGTCGCGGCCGGGCTGGAGCTGAATTACGAGCAGAAGGACATTCAGTTCAAAGGCCACGCGATTGAATGCCGGATCAACGCGGAAAATCCGCGCACCTTCGCGCCTTCACCGGGCAAAGTCACAGAGTTCCACGCCCCCGGCGGGATGAACACGCGCCTCGATAGCGCGCTCTACGCCGGCTATTCCGTCCCGCCACATTACGACAGCTTGATCGGGAAATTGATCGTCTGGGGCCACTCGCGCGAGGGGGCCTTGCTGCGCCTGCGCCGTGCGCTTGGCGAGATGGTGATTGAGGGCATCCAGACGACGATCCCGCTGCATGAAGCCCTACTGGATGATCCAGATTTTCAGGCGGGGGAGTATAATATCCACTGGCTGGAAAAGTGGCTGGACGAGCAAGAGTGATTGCGAGTGCAAATTTAATAAGCACAGCTATCGAAGCCTTCGCAGAAAAACATAAGCTTCACTTTAAAAAACACGCCCATATTGAGGGCGGTTTTTCCGATCATGCCTTTGATTACACTTTCCCAATCCAAGACAACTTATCTTTTGAATTCGTTTTAGGGCTGACAGATGATGAGCTACACATAGGATTTGAAGGGTTCTGGACCTATATTTTTCCTAGTGATGAGAAAATTGATTGGGTAATTTCTCTCTCCGAAGATCTCTTAAATGGGCAATGCAGGCTTGCTGTTTATTGTTACAAGGGGAGAGTAAAAAAGCGCGTTTTGGAGCAATTTGTCGGCCGTGAGTGGGTTGAAAAATATACTGCTCACGAGAAAATTTCTCTACCCTTTCGGAAACTGTCAGTCAGCTATATTTACAATGAAGCAAGATCAGACGCTTAGTTTCAAAAGCCTCTAAGGCCGCGCATAAAACCCATCGCGCGCCGTCACCCCAACCTTCTTCCGCCCCATAGCCGGTCCAACCGCCCCCATCGCCAGAGCCATTTTTCGCCCATTACTCGCGCCAACCCGAGCCTCCCAAGCACTCGGCCCAGCGGCACGAAGCTTCTCCCCAATCTCACGATACACTTTCAACGCGGCGCTGATCGCCCAGGCGCAGCGGAAGTCGAGTTCTTTGATCCCGACGCGGGCGCTGGCGTAATATTGTTCGGCGATGTCGAGTTGGGCGCAGGCGGCGCGGTGCAAGGCGGGCCAGTTTTCACGGTGGAGCATTAGCGCCGGATCGGTCGGCGCACCGGCGGCTTCGAGTAAATCTTTCGGGACAAACACACGGTCGGCTTTCGCGTCATCAATCACGTCCCGCGCGATATTCGTTAGCTGAAACGCCAGCCCCAAATCGCTCGCTCGGTCCATGGTCGCATCATCGCGCACACCCATGATATTCGCCATCATCACCCCAACGACGCCAGCCACGTGATAGGAATAATCGAGAATGTCCTCGACGGTTTCATAGACCCGATCCTCGGCATCCATCTCGAAACCCTTGAGCAAGTCAAACGGGTGACGATGGTCGATTGCATGGGTTTTCACGACGCGCGCTAGCCCCGCGAATATCGGGTCATCGGTTGGCTCTCCGTTCAGTGCTGCGCGGGTCTTCGCCCGCAGCATCTCTAAGCGCTCGCCCTGCCCGTCCTTGTAATCCGCAATCTGGCCGTGTCCCATTTCCTGCCCGTCGATCACATCATCGCAATAACGGCACCACGCATAGAGCATGGACGCATCATCGCGCAGCGCGGGCGGTAGGACTCGGCTGGCCAGCGCGAAAGACTTGGAGCCTTTCTTGATCGACGCATGACCATGGGCGGCGACAGCGTCCATTAGGCAGAGGGTCCACCGAAGTAGTCACGCTTGCCCAGCGGCACGCCGTTGTGGCGCAGGATGTTGTAAATCGTCGTCAGGTGAAAATGCAGGTTTGGGATCAGAAAACCCGAGAGGTAGCGGATGCCCGTAAATTCCATCTCACCTGGACCCATTTTCAAGGTGAAGGCCCGGTCTTCTGTGCCGTCCAGCCGCGCACTGTCAATCTTAGCAAAATCCGTTTTGACCTGCGCGATCAGCGCGTGGCACGCTGCGAAATTCGCTGGCACACCGTCATAACTGGGCGGTTCATCCCCGACGAGGCGATACGGCGCTTTCATCGTGAATTCTGCGACCGTCTGCACCTGTTTGCGCAGCGGCCACATATCAGGCGCAAGCCGCGCATCGAGAAAGACTTGCGGATCAATCCCGCGTTCCTCTGCATTGGCCTCAGCCAACGTCAGCAGGTGCGAGAGCACATCCAGCAAGCGTGGAAGCGCCAAAGCGGCATTGGACATGGAAAGGGTGGACATGGCGGACCTCGCTAGCTGTTTGACGGCCAATCGCCCTTTCCGCGTGCCGTGGCAAGTTCTCCGGCAAAGTCTTCCGCGATAACGCCAGCCGTCGCTTTCGCTGCGCCGACAACACCGGGGACGCCAGCACCCGGATGCGTCCCGGCGCCAGTGACATACATATTCGGAATAACATCGTCACGGTTATGCGGACGGAACCACGCGGATTGCGTCAGGATTGGCTCGACCGAGAAGGCGCTCCCCAAATGGCTGTTCATCTCGTCACGGAATCCAAATGGCGTCAGCGTGTGCATGACTTCCAGATGATCATTCAGGCCGGGGATGGCGTGAACCTCAAGGTAATCGAGGATTTTCTGCGCATAGGCCGGACCGATTTCGTCCCAATCCAGATCGGCGTGACCCAGATGCGGCACAGGCGCGAGGACGTAATAAGCGGACTTTCCCTCTGGTGACATGCTCTCATCCGTGACGCTGGGCGCGTGGAGATAGAGCGAGAAATCATCGGATAGCTTGCCGCCCTTGCCGAAAATCTCCGCAATGAGTTCTTTATAGCGCTGACCGAAGAGAATGATGTGATGTTTCAAATGCTCTGGCGTCGGCATGTCGAGGCCGAAATAAATCACAAAAAGCGACATGGAATGACGCTTTTTTGTGAGAGCTTTGCCGTATTTTTGGCCCCGCTTATGCTTGCGCAGTAGCTGCTTGTAAGTGTGCACGACGTCCGCATTGGACGCGACGAGGTCGGCATTTTGCGTCCAGCCATCAGCCGTCGTCACACCCGCCACGCGATCACCCTCTGTGTGGATGTCAGTGACTTCGGAATTAAGACGAACCTCTCCGCCTATATCTTTGAAAAGGCTCACAAGACCAGCGACCAGCGCGCCGGTCCCGCCTTTGGCAAACCAGACACCGCCTTTGCGTTCCAATGCGTGGATCAGACCGTAAATCGCAGAAGTCGCAAAGGGGTTGCCTCCGACAAGGAGCGACTGAAATGATAGAAGCTGGCGCGTCTTCTCGTCTTTGACGAATTTGCTGACTTGCGCGTAGACACTGCGGTCTGCGCGGAGCCGGACCAGCTGCGGTGCAGCGGCGAACATCTGGCTCATTTTCAAGAACGCCGTCGTACCAAGCTTTTCATACCCTTCGCGGTAGAGCTCTTGGCTGTAAGCGAGGAATTTGCGGTAACCCGCGACATCATCTGGATTGCGCGAGCGGATTTGCTCTTCGAGAAAGTCCTGATCATTATTATAATCCAGAATCTCTCCGTCTTCCCATTGGAGGCGATAGAAAGGATCAACGGGCAACAAGGTGACGTAGTCATCCATCTCTTTGCCAGACACCGTGAACAACTCACGCAGGCAGTCAGGATCTGTGATGACCGTTGGGCCGCCATCAAATTTGAACCCGCCCATTTCATAGACGTAAGCCCGCCCACCCGGCTTGTCCCGATTATCCAGTAAGGTGGTCTGAAACCCCATCGCTTGCAGGCGGATCGCCAGCGCAATGCCGCCAAAACCAGCACCCACAACAATCGCTGTCGGCCGGCCGGCCTGTTCCATCATATCTTTTGGATCGGGTTGAGCGTTCATGGGGCAGAATCTTTCTTGTCGCGTTCCCGCCTCATAAAGGCGGTTTCACTGAAATTATAGAGTGCTTTACCTACGGGCACGGGGGGCTTTCCGATGACAATGCGCGCTTTGTCGCGGCGGCGCAGGCCATTGCGATAAAACCGGCGGATGAGACCTTCGCGGAAACCGTAAAACCGCTGCAAAATCTTATAACGCTGTGCAGGTGTTCCCGCGCGGAAAAACATACGGTTCAGGAGACGCGCATAACGTTCGCGGCGAATATGCTGGCGGCGAAACTCTGGGATGGCCGTGGCCACAGACTGCACACCCTCGCGGGCAATGACTCGGGCGATGTAATCGGCCACCTCGACAGCATGAGGCACAGTAAACCCCGTCGCCGCAACAGCGAAGCCTCCGCCTAACCCAATCTTTGTCGATGCATCATTGCGGTCGGTCGCCATCATCATCGGCAGAACGCCCTTTTCATGGCGCAACACCGTGTGATCGGACCAGCCTTTCGCGGCGATATAATCGTCCAAACGCGCGCCGATCTCATTTTCGGACAGGTTTGCGCTATCGGAAAAATATGTGTCCTCGACGAGAATCTCTCGATCGGTGAACGGCAGCAAATAGACAAAGCGGTAGCCGTCGATCTGTTCAACCGTCGCATCCATGATGACGGGATGGTCCAGCCCGTGCGGCACGGCGGTACGAATCACGCGGCCCACGAATTTTTGCCAACCCGGAAACTCATCCGCTCTCGGCGTGTAGCCCGATGCATCAATGACCGGACCTTCAATAGCCGTGGCCATCACCGCGCGTCCCGTTTCTACAATCAATCGCCCACTGTCGATAAAGGGCTGCACGCACGCGCGAAGCGTGTCGCTGTTTCCAGTGCAATAGGCGACCTCTAGCGTTCGCCGGCGCTTTGGGAACTGCACATCATAGCGATCCCAGCGATAGGCAACGAAAGGCTTGAGCCACACGCGCAGCTCGGGCGCGATGTCTGTTTCGTTAAACGACCACGTATGATCACCCGCAATATCAGAGCGGGCCTCATGGAGTTGAATGGTAATATCAGGATTCACATCCAGGATGCGCCAAGCCGTGAGGAGCCCTGACAACCCGCCACCTATGATAGAGATGTCCACAGATAATTTCACACGACAGGTCTAGGGCGACAGAAATCGAAAGCAATAGGCCTCTGGGTTGGAGTTGCCCTATTTTCGCAACATTCGAAAATTCCTTGCGAGGAGTCCGAAATTAGCGCGATAGATTTCTACTGACAGCGTCTGACAATTGAGACCAATGCGCGAGCTACTCCCCACAACTAACATAAGCAATTACAATAGGTTGCAGAGTCCGCATTTACCATAACACAGTGAATCACTCCCAAAGGCAAGTGAGACCTGTCATAGATAGTATGTCGCGGAGCAATCTGCGGCAGGCGGGCGGCAAGGTTGCCCCACATCAGCTGAACTGTCCGCCACCTTTACTCTTCTTCGGCATAGTTGATTTTTGGCTGATAGTTCTCGTCGTGCTTGGCGAGGATCTCTTCCGCCTGAAACGTGCTCGGCGTCGTAAGGCGTCCCGTAACGACGACCCCCTGCCCCTCGCGGAACAAATCTGGCAGCGCGCCGACATAGGTTACGCGGATCGGCCGAGCCATATCACGCTCAAAATCAGCAATCTGAAACATTGTCGTCAGACCAGATGTTTCGACGGAGCCCTCCTCAACCAGCCCGCCCATTTTGAATATCGGCGATTTGGGAACAAAGCCTGGCGCGGCAACATCAGAGGCGTTTGCGAAATATTGCGTGTTTTCACCCAGCGCCTGAAAAATCAAAAACAGCCCGGCGATCAACAGCGCGCCAAGGCCAAAAATCCAAGCCAAGCGACGGTTACGGTGGGGCGGGCGGATACGAGCGTCAGTCATAGCGTTCCGCTATCATGGGTTAGCGTGTGCGCCTAGTCGTTCAGGCCGCGACCCCGCGCCGCGTGACATGTCGGCCTGCCCGATTATAAGCGCGACTATGGGCGATCCCGTTACAGCCACAGTCAGTTTGCGCCTCGACGATATTTCGATCGTTCGCGGGGATCGCACGTTGATCTCTGCGCTATCAATTTATCTGGATCGGCCACAAGTCCTTTGGGTCGAGGGCGGGAACGGCGTTGGCAAAACCTCCTTGCTTCGGACGTGCGCGGGACTGTCAAAACCAGAAGCCGGTCAGGTGTCTTGGCAACTGAACGGGCAAACCGTGACCGCGCCCGAAGCTGTCGCTTGGTTGCCTGCCGAACCGCAAGGAAAACCGACGCTGAACCTCTCTGAGGACGCGACATTCTGGGGCGCGTCACAAACGCTCGAGACTGTGAAATTGCTAGACCACGTGAAAACACCAACGGAACACCTCTCGACGGGCCAAAGCAAACGCCTCGCCCTTGCGAAGCTGATCGCATCGGACAAGCCCCTCTGGATATTAGACGAACCCCTCGCCGGTCTCGATGCAGGAGGGCGCGAGCGCGTTGCCGACCTCTTGCGCAATCATGTGCGGCGCGGCGGCCTTGCCCTTGTGGCGTCTCATGCGCCGATACACTTGCCCGAAATTCATCAGCAACGCCTCCGGCTGAGCGGCACATGAGTGTCTGGCGCAAAATCCTGATGCGTGATCTTCGCCTTGCCGCACGGTCCGGTGGGGCTTGGGCCTATGGGCTCGTCTTTATGGCGCTGTTTCTGACGCTGTGCGCCTTTGCCCTTGGCGGAGAGATGTCCGGCCTGCGCCGCCTCGGAGTGCCGCTGATCTGGCTGTCCGTGCTTTTGGCCGCGCTTATGAGCGTGGACCGCGTGTTCGGCGATGATCTGCGCGACGGGACTGTGGAGCAGCTCTGGCTCTCAGGTACCAGCTATCTGACTCAAGCCGCTGTGGGCACAGTCAGTTTTGGCCTCATTCGCCTCCTACCCTTGATCCTCAGTGCGCCGCTGTGGTCCCTGCTCTATGGGCTGAGCGCGCAGCAAGTCACGGGCATGATCATCGCGCTTCTACTCGCCCTGCCCGGTCTGGCCGCATTTGGGGCTCTTGCAGGAGCTCTGACGGGCGCGCGAGGCAAAGGGGGCTTCCTCGCGATTTTCCTCGTTGCGCCCCTGCTCGCGCCGATTTTGATCTTCGGCGTTATGGCAGCGGAGAATTTTATCGCAGTCGGATGGGCCGCGACGGAATTACGTGTATTGGCAGGTTTGTCCCTATTGTCTTTAGCTGTATCCATTCCCGCCAGTGCTGCGGCCCTTTTCGCCAATGTGGAGTAAGACGTGCGATTGATTGCTTATCTCGCCAATCCGGCCCGTTTCCTGCGCTTTTCGCGCATTGCCACGCCAGTCGCCGGTGTGTCTGCGCTTCTACTGATCCTCGCAGGGCTGGTTGTCGGACTGTTCCTTTCCCCAGCCGCCTATGACCACGGCGAAGGCGTGCGGATGATGTATGTCCATGTTCCCGCTGCATGGTGTGCGATGGCCGCATGGACAGCTATCGCGATCGCAAGCTTTGTCAGCATTGTCTGGCGACACAGCCTCGCCGATAGTGTCGCGCGTGGCCTCGCCGTTCCGGGTGCAGCCTTTACCTTTCTCGCCCTCGCGACCGGCAGCCTCTGGGGGCGTCCGGCTTGGGGCACATGGTGGCAGTGGGATGGCCGCATGACCTCAACCCTCGTGCTGTTGTTTATGTATTTTGGCTATCTGGCGATTTGGAACATTGTGACGGACCGCCGGCTGGCAGCGCAGTTGGCCGCGATTGTCGGCATGGTTGGGGCGATCAACCTGCCAATCATCAAATTCTCCGTGAATTGGTGGAACACACTCCATCAACCCGCCAGCGTGTCAGAGCCAGGCGCCCCCGGTATGGCGCCGGAGTTTCTTCTGCCGCTTGCGCTAATGGCGCTGGGATATACGGCGCTTCTCGCGTGGTTTTCGCTGCGCAATACGGAAGCAGACCTCGCCGCATTAAAAGCCCGTCGCCAAGCCGGACGCACGCCCGCCACGGTCACATTGGAGACAATAGAGCGATGATCGATTTTGGTAAGAATACGGCGTTCATCCTCGCGGCCTATGGCCTGAGTTTTGTGACGCTCGGCACGCTCGTCCTGCTGACCTTGCGAAAGCCGCGCGCGTGACGATTGTCGAATTGATGGACCGCCTTCGCGCGGAGTGTCCGTGGGACCGCGAGCAGACGTTTCAAACCATCGCACCCTATACCGTCGAAGAAGCTTATGAAGTCATGGACGCGATTGAGCGCGATGACATGGGTGATTTGAAAGGCGAGCTGGGCGATCTGCTTTTCCAAGTGCTGTTTCACTCAAAACTCGCTTCCGAGCGCGGTGAATTTGATTATGCCGATGTCTGCGAAGAACTCATCGCGAAAATGGTCCGGCGTCACCCGCATGTCTTCGCCGATGCAGAGAAACCCGATTGGGACGCAATCAAGCAGGCAGAACGCAAAGACAAAGGCGAGGCCCGGACCTTGGACGGTGTGGCGCGGTCTCTGCCAGCCTTATCGCGCGCGCAGAAACTACAGAAACGGGCGGCCAAGCGCGGATTCGACTGGCCGGATACGGATGGGCCTTACGAAAAACTGTCTGAGGAAATCGATGAAGTGAAAGCAGCCGTCTCAACTGGCGACCCGAAAGAGATCGAGGCCGAGATCGGAGACCTCTTATTCTCTGTTGTTAATCTGGCGCGAAAAATCGACATTGATGCCGAGGCCGCCTTGCGCAATGCAAATCAGAAATTCACGCGCCGTTTCAATGCCGTAGAAGACGCAGCTGATCTTGATCTAGAGGCGCTGAGTTTAGACGAAATGGAAGAGCTCTGGCAGACTGCCAAAGCACGCGGGCTTTAGCCGACGATCAAGTCCTTGTGCCGCGCAAGGAATTTCCCTGCATCAGACTCACTCAAGCGAACCTGCATTTCCGCAACACCGCCCTCGCCTGTTTCTTCATGTAAAACCTGACCATTCTGATGCAGCCAAGCACGGGCAGAAAACTTCGCGGGTGTGACCCGGACGTTCAGGATATGATCATTGCGCGTGAGGGCCTCTTCGATCCCGAGCTGTAGCGCCTCTACCCCTTCTTCCGTCAGGCAGGACACTTCGAATGCATCGATCATATCCGCGACTGTTCGAGAGGCCGCCGCCCGCTCTGCGAGGCGCCCTTTATTGTCACCGAAAATCAGATCGAATTTGTTCCAGACCTCAATGATCGGCTGACCATGTTCTGGGCCCGCTTCGATTTGCTCGAGAACTTGCATGACCTCTTCACGGCGACGTTCGGCCAGCGGATCGGACATATCGCGCACATGTAGCAAGATGTCGGCCTCTTTCACTTCCTCCAACGTCGCGCGAAACGCTGTGATCAGAGACGTCGGTAGGTCGGAGATAAAGCCCACCGTATCGGAGAGGATCGCTGTCTGCCCGCTCGGCATGGGCAAAATCCGGTGCGTCGTATCCAACGTGGCGAAAAGCATATCTTTCGCCATCACGCCGCCCTTGGTCAGACGGTTGAACAGCGTTGATTTCCCAGCGTTCGTATAGCCGACCAAAGCGACGACCCGTTCTGGGGCGCGTTGTCGGGCCTTACGCTGCAAACCGCGCGTCCGACGCACGTCCGAAAGCTTCCGTTTTAGGACCGTCATCTTATCGGCCAGGACACGGCGGTCACTTTCGATCTGGGTTTCCCCAGGACCGGCCAAGCCGCCTGTGCCGCCACGCTGGCGCTCCAAATGGGTCCAAGTCCGCACAAGGCGCGAGCGTTCATAGCCCAATCGCGCCAGCTCGACCTGTAAGCGGCCCTCTTTCGTCGCAGCGCGCAGGCCAAAGATTTCGAGGATCATGCCGGTCCGGTCGATGACTTTGACCTTTAGGGTCTTTTCCAAGTTCCGTTGCTGGATGGGGGAGAGCGCCGCATTGACGATCAGCAGTGTGAGCGACTGCGCCGCGATCTCCGCTGCCATGTCGGAAATCTGACCGGATCCAAAATAATTGGCCGCTTTAATGTCACGGATCGGGACGACGCGGGAAGACAGCACGACAACGCCGAGCGCTTCGCCAAGGCCAATCGCTTCTTCCAGATCATAATCCGCATCAGAGGCACGATTGTCAGCAAAACGCGGATGCGCAACGAGCGCGCGATCTTGTTTGACGGCATGTTCAACGGGATCGCTACGCTCACCCATGGCGCGCGGTCCTAATCATCTTCATCGACAGGATCGTGAAGCTGTACAGGCCCACCCGGCATGATCGTCGAGATGGCGTGTTTATAGACAAGCTGAACCTGGCCATCGCGGCGCAGAAGCACGCAAAAATTGTCAAACCAACTCACAACACCTTGTAGCTTCACCCCATTGACGAGGAAAATCGTCAGCGGCGTCTTGCTTTTGCGCACAGCGTTTAAAAATGTGTCTTGAAGATTACCGTTTCCACCAGCGGGCATCTTTGTCTCCCTTATTCGCGACATGCATTGTCTTGCGCTGTCGCAACCCTTGCGAGCTTTTGTCCTAGGGGTGTGAGCGTTGCAAGCGCCAAACCGACCTGCCGACGCTTTTGTCTAGTTTCGCCAAAAATTGGGCAGGACGAGGACCATTGCGGCGAGAATTTCAATCCGACCCAAAAGCATGAGCAAAATCGCGACGGCTGTCTGGCCCGGCGTCATCGCTGCCCATGTCAGCCCTGATTCTGGCAAAGTAAGCCCCAAGAGCGGACCTACGTTGGACAGGCTCGCGGCGCTTGTCGCGATGGCATCATCCAACGGCAGGCCCACAACGCCCATCGCGGCAATCCCAACCCCAAAGGCCAATGTGTAGGCAAAGAAATACATCCAGATCGACAGAAAGGCGCTATCCGGAATCGTCTGTGATCGAAAGCGGACGGGGATAACCCGCGACGGGTGCGATAGCCGAGATAGCTCTGTGCTGAGATGACGGAAAAGCAGCAACATGCGGATCAGCTTAACTCCACCGGCCGTCGACAAGGCCGAGCCGCCGATCAGTGCAACTGTGATCAAAATCGCTGGCGGGATCATATCAATGCTGACGACTTGATACTGAAAGCCGGCTGAACTGACAAAATAAGCTGCATCTAAGATAACGTCGCGGACATTCGAAAGACCAGCAAACACGGTGCCGAGAAGGACCATGACAGCGAAAATAGCAAAGAGTGCGCGATGTTCGACACTCAGAACCAATCGCAAGGCGTCACGAATTTTCCTCAGGCGGAGGTAATCCCAAAGTACGGCGACATTCATCGCGCCCATCAGGCAAAGCATCGCCAAAAACGCCGCCGCGAGCGGTGGGATATACAAATTTAGCGGCCCTGCCCGCGGCGTCAAACCGCCCGTGCTAATGCCGCTCAGGGATAAACAAAGTGCATCAAAAGCTGGCGCACCAGAAAAGGTCATCAAGATAAAAGCGATCGCCGCGAGGAAGAGATAGATGCCCGCGACCAAGCGTCCAATCGCGATCAAGCGGACAAATAACTCGCCCTTGCGCAGCGTGAATAGCATGGATTTATGTACGCCTGTGCCCGTCTGATTGACGGCGGCCAGCACCACAACGGCAAAGGTCGCCACGCAAACCCCGCCAAACCACTGCACCAAAGCGCGCCAGAACAAGATCGTCGCGGGCAAAGCATCGACGTCCAACCGGGTCGCCCCCGTCGTCGTAAAGGCCGAAACACCTTCGAAATATGCTGCAAGAAGTCCCGGCGAAACGCCTGTCAGAACGAATGGCAACCCCAAGATCATTGGCACGCTGGCCCAGAAAAATGTCAGAAAGACAAGCGCCTCGGAACTCGACTCTCGCGCGGGCACTCCCGCCGTCGCGACAAGGAACAATGTACCCAATATCCCTGTCGCTAAGCTCAGCACGGCCATGGTCAGCGTCTGCGGAAATTCTAGGGCCAAAAACCCCACAAAGGCGGCCAGCGCAAACAGACAGGCACATATGACGAGTGTCCCGCCAAACCAGTAGAAGATGCGGGTTAGAGCCACCGGGCCGTTCGCCTAGTAGTAATCCGAAGTGACACGGAACATCGAAACGATATCCGAAAGCGCGCCTTTTTCCGCCAGTAAGACAACGCGGTCGCCGGGTCGGAGGACGAGCGACCCCGTGGGCGACATAACCTTACCCTGCTGGATAACCGCACCAATCGCGACACCCTCTCCCAATGCGAGGTCGCGCATCGCTTTGCCAGCCATGGGCGAGGTGTCGAGGATTTCGCCTTCTATGACTTCTGCCCCGCCTTGCTCGATGGAGTAGACTTCCAAAATGCGGCCACGCCGGACGTGGCGTAAGATCGAGGAAATTGTCGAAGCTCTCGGGTCGATCACCATGTCGATTCCCAACTCTGACTGCATGTCTTGCATGGAGAGCTCATTGATGAGGCTGATCGTGTGACCTGCGCCCAGTTTCTTTGCCAAGACAGCGGACAGAATATTCACGCTGTCGCTATTCGTCAGGCAGATCACCATTTCGGCCTTGGACACGCCGGCTTCTTCTTGGATGTCAGCGTCCATCGCATCGCCGTGTAGAATGACGGTGCGGGTTAGAGCTTCTGCGGAAGCTTCGGCACGGGCTTTGTCCTGCTCAATAATTCTGACGCGCATGCCAGAACTATGTTCGAGACGCTCGGCGACATAAGTGCCGACGTTGCCGCCGCCAATAATGACGATGTGACGCGCTTTCACCTCACGCGACCCCAGAACTTCTAGCAGGCGTCGGGCATGGGCGGCTTGCGTAACGATATAGGCGCGATCCCCGACTTCGAGCGGGTCATCTGGCGTCGGCGCGAAAATTTCGCCTTCCCGCTCGATCCCAACGACAGAGGCGTGGAGCCCTGTGAAGAGATCCGGAATCTGGCGGATCGGGGTCTGGATAATCGGGCATTCTTCGGTGATCTCGACACCCAGCAGCTGCACAGCGCCGTCCCCAAACGGGACAACATTAAACGCACCTGGCGTATTCAATCGACGCAAGATGGACTTCCCAATCTCAATCTCAGGCGAGATGATAATATCGATCGGCATGTTTTCGCGGGAATAGAGGTCATTCCATTCATTCGACAGATAGCCTTGCGCGCGGACCCGCGCGACCTTTGTCGGAACCTCAAACAGAGAATGTGCGACTTGGCAGGCCATCATATTGACCTCATCGAAATGGGTCACAGCAATAATCATATCGCAATCGCGTACGCCCGCACGAACCAAGACGTCAGGGTGGCTGCCATGGCCAATCACGCCACGCACATCCAGCTCATTCGTGATCGTGCGGATCAGTTCAGCTGATGTATCAATGATGGTGACCGTATTGCGCTCGGCCGACAGTCGCTCGGCCAAACCATAGCCGACACGTCCCGCTCCACAGATAATGACGCGCATAAGCTGTCTTTCAGGTTCAAATTCGGATGCGGCAATCTCGCGATCAGCCGTCCCGCGTTGATGTGCCCAAACCTAGAGACTTGAGTTTGCGATGCAAGGCCGAACGCTCCATCCCGACAAAACTGGCTGTCCGAGAGATATTTCCACCAAAACGGTCAATCTGCGCTTGTAAATACTCGCGCTCAAAGTGCTCCCGCGCATCACGCAGCGGCATAGCGATGATCCTGTCGCTATCTCGACTTGTCTTGCTAGAGCGCACAACGGAGACTTCTTTGGGCAGCGTTTCTAAAGTGATCGGCTGTGTCGGCTCCCCTGTGGCGAGGATCAACAGGCGCTCTACATTATTGCGCAGCTGGCGCACATTTCCGGGCCAATCATGGGCTTGCAAGGCTGCCATAGCGTCATCCCCGATCTGCCGCGCGGGCAAACCTGTCGAAGCCGCCAGCTGTTGAATAAAGTGCCCGACGAGCGCCGGAATATCCTCACGCCGCTCGGACAGCTTAGGTGCATGTAAGGGCATGACGTTCAGGCGATGATAGAGATCTTCGCGGAAGCGCCCCATGGCGACCTCTTCGGTCAAATCACGCGAAGAACTCGTAATCACGCGCACATCGACTTGCACATCGTCTTGTCCGCCAACCCTGTGAAAGCGCTGCTCGACCAGCAAGCGCAAGAGCTTGCCTTGCGTTTCCAGCGGCATATCCGCGACTTCATCCAGATAGAGCGTACCATTATGTGCGCGTTCCAGCAGGCCCGTTTTTGTCGGATTACCCGGCCCTGCGGCTTCAATCCCGAACAGCTCTTCCTCGACCCTTTCGGGCACCATGGACGCCGCGTTCACAGCCTTGAACGGACCTTCCGAGCGTGCGGACTGACGGTGTAGGAGACGCGCTAACAGCTCCTTGCCCGTGCCCGACCCACCCGTGATAAGCACACGTGAATTTGTCGCCGCAATGCGCGAAATCTTCTGACGCAACTGCACAATCTGCGGTGAAGATCCGACAAGATCATCCGTCCCGACCGACTTACCCTTAAGCTCTTCATTTTCTAAGCGCAGGCGGTAATTTTCCAACGCGCGTGAGGCCGTGACGAGCAATTTCTCAGCCTTGAAAGGTTTGACGATGTAATCAAACGCACCTTTACGAATCGCAGATACGGCCGTTTCCACCGTGCCGTGGCCAGAGATGATAATGACAGGAAGATGGCTATAACGCGCCTTCAGTGCCGTCAGTAATTCGATCCCGTCCATGCCAGAGCCTTTCAGCCAGACATCCAATACAACGAGGTTGGGCTTGCGCGACTTCACCGCTTCTAGGGCCGCTTCCGAGGTCGCAGCTTCGCGCACCTGATAGCCCTCATCCTCCAATATCCCAGAGATCATGGATCGGATATCGTCTTCGTCTTCGACAATCAGAACATCGGACGTCATAGCGTTTCGCTTTCGGTTGGGGCGGAGGTGGGGGTCGTTTTTCTTGGCAAGACAAAGATCGTGCGAGCGCCAGGGGCATCTTCGCGGCGAGTCAAAGACAGATCTCCGCCGTGATCTTCGACAATCCGTTTAACAATCGCGAGGCCGAGGCCAGTGCCGCCGTCGCGAGTTGTCACATAGGGCTCCATTAGGCGGTCAGTATCTTTGACAGGCCAACCCGGACCATTATCCGTCACGGCAATAGCGAAGCCGTCTGCTTCTTGCATGATCCCGATCGTGACCTCGCCCTCAAATTGGGCCTCCATGCCCTCGGTCATCTTACGTTGAACGGCTTCTCCGGCGTTTTTCATGACATTCGTAAACGCCTGGGTCAGCAAGCGCGCATCACCCCGCACGATGGCCGTCTCTGGCCAACGTCCAATGCGTCGGAACCGAACATCGGGGAAGGAGACACCTTGCGCAAAGACAGTCTCGTCCAGAAGACTGATCAGATCCGTCTCGGCCATGTCGGGTTCTGGCATCCGTGCAAAGGCCGAAAACTCATTGACCATCTGCTCCAGGCTGCCGACCTGCCGGATAATCGTCTGGGTACAATTGTCGAAAGTCTCACGGTCAGTCAGAATTTCGTTGGCATATTTACGTGACAGGCGTTCCGCCGAAAGCTGGATCGGTGTAAGCGGATTTTTGATTTCATGCGCAATGCGACGGGCAACTTCTCGCCAAGCGCTGTGCCGCTGTGCTGCGACCAATCGTGTCATATCGTCAAAGGTCAGCACCCAGCCCGTGTCACTGCGCGCGCCTTGATAGGCAGAGACGTGAAGGTCGAAAATCCGACCGCCGCCATCGAGTTCCAGCGTGATCTGGTCATCAGCCGTCCCACCGATTGCATCGCGCGCTTTGGCGAAAGCCGGTGCGAACTCTGACAATACATCGGAGAGAGGCTTGCCAATAATCGCCTCGCCGCGATCTTCCAGAAGTCGTGTCGCCGCTTGGTTCATCAAGGTAATCTTGCCCTGTTGCGTCAGACCAATCACGCCCGCGCTGACGCCTGAGAGGACAGCCTCGGAGAACTGGCGGCGTTGTTCCGAGACATCATGCTCTCGAACCAGCTCATCCCGCTGGCTTTCCAACTGCGACGTCATTCGGTTGAAGGCCGAGCCAAGATCGGAAATCTCGCCCCATTCGCCTGTGACGTCCACCCGTGCAGCCATATCGCCGGACCGGACCCGCTCCGCCGCATTGATGAGACCCGAGAGTGGATCGATAATCCGGTTCGCCAACGCAAGGCCGAGCCAGATCGCCGCCATCAGTATCAACAGCGCCGTATTGACGAATGTCAGCAAGAATATCTGGTTCATGCGGGCTTGGTTCGCGTTAAACCGCTCGATCTGTTCCGAGGCTCCCTCGATACCGGAAATCGACGACAACACTTGATTGTCAGAGCGCAGCAATCGCCCGACATAGATGTAAGTGTCAGGCACAGACGAGATTTTGGACAAGGCGCTGAGGTAATTCGCATCTGCGCGTTTTTGTAGGGCTGTATCGGTTGCGCCGAGGCTCTGCAGGACTGTCCGTGACGGAATGCGCAACGGTGGCGCATCGACGCTTTCTGCGCGGGCGAGGATGAAGCCATCCTCTCGCAGAACATAAATCGCGTCCAAGCCGCCGGCGCGCGCTGTCGTTCGCAACTCTGCCGTCAACGTGATGCGCGAGTTCAGTAGGCCCGGGTTCCGCGAGAGCGCCTCTCGCAAGTCTTCAGCATCAGCACCCAGCTCGGACAGTTCTTGCGTGATATACCCATCGAGGATTTGCCGGGCTTCCTCCATATTATTGCGGACGTCTTCCCCGAAAATACCGGACAGGTTCTGCGTCAATAAGGTCGTTGAGAACGTCCCGACCAAAATCGCGGGCGCAAGCGCGGCAAGAGAGAAGATGATCACGAACCGTCTGTGCAGAAGCGGCGCCGCTTGACCGCGCGATTGGCTGAACAAGATCGTCCATACGCGGTAGGCCAGATACACGCCCAGCAGGACAATCACGACCAAGGTAAAGCGCAAAATATCCCAGGCCTGCTCAATCCGCAGGGCATCAGCGGTATAAGATAAAAACGTCCCCAAAATCGTCAGCAGGATGGCCGTCATAAAGGCCGTTGCGAATAAAGCGGATTGCGCGATGCGCGGTCCCCGTCTGACGGGCGGCACATCTGGCGTCACAGGCATTTCTGAAGGCTGCGAGGCCCGACGTCGCGAGGCAAATCGCTTTCGCGGCAAGGGTGGAGTTTCGGCGATCGAATTCAAGCCATATAGACCCGCAGGCGACGTCGAGATGACGCCAAGTTGTTGCATCTATACCGCAGTGTTGCGCAAAATCAACAGATCGGCTGCATCAGTCGATATCGAGAAGCTTCAATCGGGTTCGCAATGTGTTGCGGTGGATGCCGAGCTTGTCTGCAGCTTTGGCGCGGTTACCGCCTGTGAGGCGCAATGCCTCGATAATCAGTGGACGCTCCACCCAAGCCAGCGCCGTGGCATATGCAGACGCGTCATCTTCGCTCTCTCGGCTAAGAAGGTTCCGGCAGACGTCTTCCAATTGCTTGTCAAAGCGCTCTTGTCCCGCGAGGGATTTCTCTTCCGAGGGCAAATCCTTGGAAAATTCCTGCAAGACCATATCCGCCGTGATGACGTCATCGGAATAGAGCACGGCCAGACGCCGGACGAGATTTTCGAGCTCTCGCACATTACCGGTCCAGTTATGGCGATGCAGGACATCCAGCGCTTCGCTCTCGAACCGGCGCGTCTGTTGCGGTGAGGTCTGCATCAGGAAACTCTCGGCCAGTTCATAGGTATCGCGATCCCGTGCGGCGAGGTTTGGGATACGAATTTCCGCAACATTGATGCGGAACAGCAAATCATCGCGGAACGTCCCGGCCTCAACGGCCTCACGCAAATCCTTGCGCGTCGCAGAGAGGACCCGTGGACGTTGATCCGCTGGAATACGCTCGGCCTCTGTCATTAGGGCCAACAAACGTTCTTGCTGATGCATGGACAGCTCGCCGATTTCATCAACGTAAATATCACCACCATTGACCTTTTGCAGGGTCAGCGAGGTGTTCTCGAAATCCGTGGTGCGAAGGAAGGGCCGCGTTGCACGCTCTCCCCCATCATGCAGCAACTTGGCCACCAAGTCCTTGCCCGTGCCAACGGCGCCTTGGATAAGAACGGGCAGATTACCCGCGGCAAAGCGCGACACCGCGCGGAAGACAGGTTGCATCACGGCGCTGCGCCCGATCATCGGCAGGCGGCGCAATTCGGCGCTCGACTTCGCCTTGCGCGGATTAACAGATAGGCCTGCGCGCGAGACCGCGCTGGTCACATCGTCCAAATCAAACGGCTTTGGTACATATTCAAAGACTTTATGTTGGCCGGATTTCAGGGCCGTGTTCACGGTATTATTCGCGCTAATGATGATGACTGGCATGTTGGGGCGCGCCTCGCGCAGTTGCGGCAGGCTTGCGAACACTTCGCGGCCACCCATCATGACGTCGGTCAGGATAATATCGCCCTGCCCGGCTTCCGCCCATTTGACGAGCGTATCGGCGTTGTCTGTGGCTTTGACACTATGGCCCGCACGGCTCAGCGCTTTGGAGAGGACGAGACGGACGCTGTCATCATCATCGGCGAGGAGAATTTCATATTTCATGTCGGATCCTTCGTGCCAGGCGCCGGCAGCAAGAGTGAAAATGTCGTCTCGCCGGGTGTGGAAAATAACTCAACCAGCCCGCCATGCGCCGCCGCAACTTTTGAAACCAGCGCCAAGCCGAGGCCTTGCCCATCGGACTTGGTCGTGACGAAAGGCTGGAAAACCTGCTGCTGCATATCGGCCGGAATGCCCGGACCGTTATCCCGCACGGAAATCTGCACAGGGAGTTGCTGTCCCGCCGCACCGTCCCGGCGCGCGCCTTTGACGCCAGATCTAAAACTCGTCTTCAAACGAATTTCGCCTTTAGGGCCAGAGGCTTCAGCTGCATTCTTAATCAAGTTTAGAACAGCTTGCATAAGTGTATCAGCATGACCTGCAACATGCGGAAGGGAAGGATCGTATTTTTCGGTGAAGACAATGTCTGGATAAGCGGATTGTATAATCCGCCGCGCTTGGCGCAGGATTTCATGTGCATTCACGCGTTCCACGGAGGTCGGGTCCACATCTCCCAAACTCTCCATCCGGTCTGCCAAACGACCAATCCGATCGATTTCTGAGCCGATCAGATCAATCAGCGCCAAGCCCTCTTCGCTGTCCACATCATCGCGGAGGAGCTGCGCCGCCCCTTTAATGCCGGCCAGTGGATTTTTTAGCTCATGCGCGATTAGACGCCCCATGCCCGAGACAACTTGCCCGCCGATCTTGGCCTCACGCGGCTGTGGCCCAGTGAACCAGATGGAGAGACCAACATACGCGCCATTGACATAAGCGGTCAGGCTGGCGGGTTGGCGTTCTTCCTGTCCTGATTTGCTGACCATCACGTCGCGCGTCGTTAGCGCGCCAGAGGTCTGCCGCGCCGTGCCCGTGATCGAACGCGAGTCTGGATCTGTGTCCATGATGTCCCAGACAACGCGCTCAACCAGCTGTCTGAGGGACAGACCCAACCATTCCTGCGCACTGAGGTTTGCCCACACGATGCGATCATCGTCTGCGAGTTGAAAGACCGGAAACGGCCAATCCTCTAGCATGGAAGTCAAATCCATCAGGCGGCCTGTTTCTGTTGTGTGAAGGCCTGAAGCAGCGCGGTTTCGACCTCTGCCGGATCAAGGCTCTTGCAAATCTTCAGTCGCAGCGGATCGGCTTTGTCCAAGCCCGCGCTGTCGCAATAACCTGCCAGATGCTTGCGCGCGAAACGGATGCCTTTGGCGTCGGGGTAGAAGTCCAACATATCGCGGTAATGCGCCACGGCGACACGGGCCATCTCTTCGCGGCTGATCGGCGCGACCTCCCCGCCATCTACAGCAGCTCGGATGTCTGCAATATCCCAAGGTCGCCCAACGAGGGAGCGCCCGACCATGACGCCTGCTGCGCCGGATTGATCAATCGCCGCAACCGCATCTGCGCCGTCATAAATATCGCCATTGACGAAGACGGGCGACGTGACGGCGTCCACAACGGGGCGCACACCTGCCCAATCCGCGTCGCCTGTGTAAATCTGGCAGCGCGTCCGACCGTGGACAACAAACATGCAAACGCCCAGCGCTTCCGCCGCTACGGCGATTTCAGCAGCGTTGAGGCTGTCATGATCCCAACCGAGCCGCATTTTCAGCGTAACAGGAACGTCCACGGCGTCGACAACCGCGCGGATGAGTTCCAAGGCGAGTTCCGGTTCGCGCATCAAGGCCGAGCCCGCCTGCTGGCCTGTCACTTTGCGGGCGGGACAGCCCATATTGATGTCGATAATATCCGCGCCCTCGGCCTCGCAGGCTTTCGCCGCTTCGCCCATCCAATAAGGATCGCGCCCGACCAGCTGAATCGACAACGGTTCGATAATTCCGCCGCCCGCCGCCTTGGCGATATTCTCGGCATCTCCGCCGACGAACCGTTCGCTCGCGACCATTTCAGATACAACGAGGCCGGGGTCGAATTGGTGCAAGACCTTACGAAACGGCAGATCTGTGATCCCCGACATGGGCGCGATCAGGACGCGACTGCGCAAGACATGCTTGCCGATGTGCACGGGGTTTGCCATTGGAAGCGACCTAAGCGAATTTTTCGCTTTGCACAATATTTCACCGCTGTCTTCGAGGTCATATGACACGTTCCGCCTTAATTTTGGTCGCCGCCGGTATCGGCCAGCGCGCAGGCGGAGATGTGCCGAAACAGTATCAGGTGCTCGCGGGAAAGCCGCTTATCTGTCACACGCTGACAAATCTGAAGAAATCGCATAATTTCAATGCTGTGCGGGTTCTTGTTGCAAAAGACGATATTTGGATCGACGGCGTCTTGGAAGACCTCGGCTTAGTCTCCGTCACGACGCTGAGCGGCGCAACCCGCACAGATTCCGTGCGCGCAGGGCTCGAATCCCTCCGCCGCGACGGGATCGACCATGTCTATATCCATGATGCCGCACGGCCCTTTGTATCTGTCCCGCTCATGCAGGCGCTCCAAACCGCACTTACAGACTCGCCCGCCGCCGCACCCGCCCTGCCGATTGCAGATGCCGTGAAGACATTGGACGGCGAGAGCGTAGACCGCGATCAGCTCCGCCGGGTGCAAACCCCGCAAGCCTTTCACTTCCCCAAAATCATGGCGGGTTTTGACGCACTCCCAGAGGGCGAGGCTTTAGCCGATGACATTGCCGTCGCGGTCAACGCAGGCCTGTCAGTCGCCTTCACCCCCGGCGATCCCGACAATTTCAAGGTGACCTACCCCGAAGATTTCGCCAAAGCTGCGCGCATGATGGAAACAGACAGCTATATCGCCATGGGCTCTGGCTATGACGTGCATCAGTTCGATCACGGCTCAGACGATCCGCTCTGGCTCTGCGGTGTGCCAATTGACTGCGGTTACACGTTGTTGGGTCATTCGGATGCCGATGCAGGCCTTCACGCCCTGACGGATGCGATCCTCGGCGCGCTGTGCTTCGGCGATATTGGCGATCACTTCCCGCCCAGCGACCCGCAGTGGAAAGGCGCCGCATCTGATAAATTCCTGCTGTTTGCGATGGACAAACTACGCGACCGGGGCGGTGCGTTGCAGCATGTCGATGTCACGCTGATCTGCGAACAGCCGAAAATCAAACCCCACCGCGAAGCCATGCGCGCACGGATTGCAGAGCTTTGCGCCCTGCCCCTGAGCCGCGTCAGCGTCAAAGCAACCACGACAGAAAAGCTCGGTTTTACCGGCCGCAAAGAAGGCCTCGCCGCGCAGGCCACCGCCACAGTAAAGCTCCCCGCATGACCAACCATCTCGCTGAAATCTTCAAACTCTCCGCACAGCTGACAGAGGCCGCCAAGAAAACTGGTGTCACCATCGCCACGGCGGAAAGCTGCACGGGCGGGCTAATCGGGGCGGCGATTACAGCAACCCCGGGCAGTTCTGCAATCTTTCATGGCGGGATCATCGCCTATGACAATGCGATTAAGACTAAGCTGCTGGCTGTTCCGCCCTCAACGCTGGGTAAATACGGCGCCGTCAGTGAGATCGTTGCCAAACGCATGGCCGCTGGGGCGGTCGATCGGCTGGGCGTAGATTTGGCCGTGTCTTGTACAGGTGTCGCAGGTCCCGGCGGTGGCAGCGCGGAAAAACCTGTCGGCACAGTCTGGGTCGGGATTGCGACAAAGGCGGGCGCGACGGCGACGCATCACCTCTTCACGGATCAGAGCCGGAATAAGGTCCGCGACCTCACCTGTTTAGCGGCCCTAAATGCTTTGATCGCCGCGTTAGACGAGGCTGTTTCGGGGTAGTCCGAGGCGCTTCACTTCCGCGCTAGCGTCATAATCGGCCGTTGCAACATGCGGTAGCGTTTGCCCCGCGCGGGCCTCAAACAGGTTCATAACATGAGTCGCGGCCTTGCCGAATTTTTCGCGCAAGAGAAACTCTAGCGGCCGCGCCTTCAGCCGGACATCGACCAGAACATCGACCAGCGTTGAGCCATCTTCCAACGGGTGAAAATCCCACGTGTTGAGCAAGGTTTTCACCGCGCCACCCGCTTGGGCTTTGGTCACCTCAATGCGGCGAGCCTCTGGATCAATGACGACCTTGGACAGAAATGTCTCGCGCAGCATTTTATAGGCGACAATAGCTTCGGCCTCGAATTCTGTTTCAGACAACTGCTTCGTGATCCGCAGCGCCGAGATCAAATCGATAAAGTCGGGATAATTCTCAACATCCGCGACTAAGGCGAACAATGCCTCTGGTGCGTGGTTGATCCGACGAATAATTCGCGCCGTTGGCATTAGGCAGACAGACCTAGCTTTGCATCCCGTGCCGCGCGTAGCTGCGCAAAATCACTGTCAGCGTGATAGGACGAGCGGGTCAGCGGACTGGCTGAAACCATGAGGAAACCCTTGGCACGCGCAATCGTCTCATAGGCTTTGAACTCTTCCGGTGTGACGAAGCGGTCTACCTTGGCATGTTTGCGCGTTGGTTGCAGATATTGCCCGATCGTCAGGAAATCCACGCCGGCAGAGCGCATGTCATCCATGACCTGCATGATCTCTTCCTTGGTCTCGCCCAAGCCGACCATCAAACCAGATTTCGTGAACTGTGACGGGTCGCGGTCCTTCACCTTCTCCAGCAGGCGCAGAGAGTGGTAATAGCGCGCACCGGGGCGAATTTTCAGATATAGCCGCGGGACTGTCTCTAGGTTGTGGTTGAACACATCGGGACGCGCATCGATGACCTTTAGCGGGGCATCGCCCTTGCGCAGAAAGTCTGGCGTCAGGATTTCAATGGTCGTTTCGGGCGAGCGCGCGCGAATAGCTTCGATCACATCGACGAAATGCTGCGCACCGCCATCCTCCAAATCATCCCGATCAACCGAGGTGATCACGACGTGTTTGAGGTTCATCTCATCCACGGCTTCCGCGATTTTCTTTGGCTCATAGGCGTCCACATCCTGCGGCAGGCCCGTGGCGACATTGCAGAATGCGCAAGCGCGGGTGCAGATTTCGCCCAACACCATAAATGTCGCGTGAGACTTCTCCCAACACTCGCCAATATTCGGGCAGGCTGCTTCTTCGCAGACCGTCACAAGTCCCTTGTCTTTCACGATTTTGCGCGTCTCGGCATAGCCCTTCGAGGTTGGGGCTTTCACCCGGATCCATTTGGGTTTGCGCAGGACTTCTGTGTCCGGGCGGTTGGCCTTTTCCGGATGCCTCACCTGTTTCTTGGGTCGTTGCTTATTCGCATTGAGATCAAGGAGTGTAGCCATGAGCGCTAAATGGGCGTTTGGCGCGTTTACATCAAGCAGATTTACCTGTCCTAGCTGCGCCGTAGAAAGCGGAGGAAAGCTGAGGATTTGCATCCGGCCTCCGTATGGCCCTGAGCCCGTCAATCGCGCCGGACCAGAACCTTAGATCATACCCCCACAAGCTTAGAGGATGCATTGCCGTAAATTTCCTGTAACAGAGCTCATGCAGGCGGTATCCAGCTGGGGCGCAGTGAATATCGCTATGCTGACTTTGTCCTTGGGCGAAGGAGACAGAGGCGAGGACCCGGGGCGGGTCTCTCGCCTCTAGCCGTTTTTGGCCTGCTTTTTACGCTGAAAACCCCGCATAATCGGCATGAATTTTGCAACATCTTAATCTGGTACGCGTATGTGTGCCGTGATCAAGGCATCTCATTTTGATGCTCAATGGGGGTTGTCAAAGTGGCAGGACCGATAAAATTGCAGCCGCAACCTACGCGCATTCGCGAAGGGCATGATAATTTCTTCACGCCGCTACGCCTGATTTTCGCCGTTCTGGTCATGATTGGCCACGGTGTCATCATCGGTACGCGCGACGCTGGTGCTGAGCCGCGGGTTATCCTGCACTACACGTTTAGCTATCTCGCCGTGAACATGTTCTTCATTGCTTCCGGCTTTTTGGTAACGAAAAGTATGGTTTTTCGGGGAGATATGCCAAATTTTGTCTCTGCCCGCGTGCTGCGGATCTTCCCAGCTTTGATCATCCACGTTTTCTTTGTGATGCTGATCATCGGCCCCTTGGCAACGCGCTTGCCACTTGGACAGTTTTTCACGTCCCCGGATTGGTATCTTCAACCGTTAAAAGTGCTCAGCTTCACGAACACGGACATGACATTGCCCGGGACCTTTGAGACGAATGCCGAGCCCTTTGGCTCTGTGCCTCTTTGGACCCTGCGCTATGAGGTATTGGCCTATATCGGGACGCTGGGTGTATTCGCGCTGGGGCTGCTAAAGCGAAAATGGATGGTTTTGGCGCAATTTGTCCTGCCCTCAATTGGATGGATCGTTAGTGTTCGCTTGGGCATTTTAGAAGACCTGCCGCCAACACTTATGAATTTGCTGCGCTTTGGGATTGCCTATGGCTTGGGTGCAACGCTCTATGCCTATCGCGAACGCCTGAACTTTGGCTGGCTATCACTGGCCGCCCTGCTCTGCCTAAGTGTCGTTTTGCGGGATACGCCGGTGATGGAAGTCTTGATGAACGCTGTTCTCGCGTGGTTCGTCTTCCGTATCGCTTATGCAAGCTTGCCGCGTTTGACAGGGTTACAGCGTCTGCCTGATCTTTCTTATGGCATATACATCTATCATTGGTGCGTTTTGCAGTTGTTCAACTATTGGGCGCCAGAGATGTCCGTGACACTACTCATCGGACTCGCACTGCCGATCACCGTCGGCCTTGCCGCGCTGAGCTGGTACATCGTCGAAAAGCCGATGCTCCGCAATAAGACGCGCTTTGCAGATTGGTTGCGTCGCGGGAAAGCAAAGCCCCGCCCGATGGGAGAGTTCTTGCTCGACTAAAAGTGGATCGTGCGGTCGTAAGCGTCCAGCACAGCTTCATGCATCATTTCTGAGAGTGTTGGATGCGGAAAGACCGTTTCCATCAACTCATGCTCTGTCGTCTCCAACTTTTGCGCAATCGTGTAGCCTTGGATCAGCTCGGTCACTTCTGCGCCGATCATATGCGCGCCCAACAGCTCACCTGTTTTGGCATCAAACACAGTTTTCACGAGACCTTCCGGCTCACCCAATGCGATGGCCTTACCATTCCCGACAAAGGGGAAACGTCCGACTTTGACGTCATAGCCAGCAGCTTTGGCTTGCGCTTCTGTGTGGCCGACGCTGGCAACTTGCGGATGGCAATAGGTACAGCCCGGGATCGCATTCGCGTCCAGAGGATGCGGATTTCCGCCCGCGATCTTCTCAATGCAAATAA
>CAYPWW010000026.1:10258-30700 GCA_964414555.1 uncultured Algimonas sp. | reverse complement strand
CGACGGATGATTACAACATGCTCAAAGATGTCGACCTCGTCATCGAGGCCGTGTTCGAGCGTCCCGACGTGAAAGCCGACGTCATCAAAAAGACCGAAGCCGTCATTGGCAAAGACGTTGTCTTTGCGACCAATACGTCGACCCTGCCGATTGGTGGATTGGCGAAAAACTCGTCGCGTCCCGAGCAATACATCGGCATGCACTTCTTCTCGCCTGTCGAGCGGATGCCACTGCTAGAGATCATTCCACACGCTGGCACGGGCGATCTCGCCCTCGCCGCCGCGTTTGATTATAATAAGAAAATCCGCAAGACGCCGATTGTCGTCAAAGACGTGCGCGGCTTCTTCACGAACCAAGTCTTCCCGCCTTACATCAATGAAGCGGCCCTGATGGTCACCGAAGGTGTGTCTATGGCGCTGATCGAAAATTGCGCCGCGAACCTTGGCCTACCCATTGGTCCGCTGGCCGTGTCCGATGATACAACGTTGAAGCTCGGCTATGACATCATGACATCGACGCGCGAAGAAATGGGCGACAAATATGTCCCAACTGGCGCGGAAGAGTTCATCACAAACATGGTCACAAAATGGGACCGTGGCGGTCGTCGTCTCGGCGCAGGCTTCTATAACTATGATGAAAACGGCAAGCGCCTCGACCTCTGGAAAGGCATGACGGATCACTATCCGCTCCTCGAAGAACAGCCATCGCCAGAGGAAGTCTCGCAGCGTCTGCTCTACTCCCTCGTCGCCCCATCGGCGCGCACATTCGCAGAAGGCGTCGTGCCGGACCCGCAGAGCGCAGACCTCGGCGCGATCTTTGGCCTCGGCTTCCCGCCCTATACCGGCGGCCCGCTGTCCTACATCGACACGATTGGCCTCGACGCTTACGTCGCAACCTCCGACATGCTGGCCCAGCGCCACGGTTCGCGGTTCAACCCACCGGAAGCCTTCCGCAAGATGGCCGCCAATGGCGAGACACTCTACGCCGACAGCACACCCTCTTCGCAGAAGCGTCACACGAAATCTTCGCTGGGCCGGATGCTCGAAGTCGACGTCGTGAAGATCGCCAATGCGATGGGTATTTCGGCGAGTGTCGACGACCTGAAAGCGGATACCATCGCGAAAATTCTCGCCGCGCAAAACGCCAAGATGGCGGCGTAAACGCCCCGGACATATTAGATTGGAAGCCCCGCTTAGGCGGGGTTTTTTTGTGAGGGGATTTACCGCCGCCCCATCCCCACCCGCACATCCGCCTCACGCAGTGGCGCGCTTAGCGACAGCCCTGCTAACGTCCGTGCCCGCGATAGCGCTACATAGGCTTGCCCTGCCGCAAAAGCGCCGCGTCCCAGATCAATCCGCACATCATCCAGCGTCAGGCCTTGCGCCTTATGGATCGTCACAGCCCAAGCGAGGATGAGCGGCATTTGTTGGAAGCTGGCTGTTGTTGTTTCAACCAATTTCTGCGCCGCCTCATCCCAGCGGTAATTAATCATGTCCCAAGTTTCCGGCGCGATTTTTCGGATTTGCGGCGACCCGTCAAAGCGGACGTGTACCTCCTCCGATGTCAGGTCGATAATTGTGCCCAGCGAGCCATTGACCCAGCGTTTCATAGGATCATTGCGGACGGCCATGACCCGTGCGCCTTTTTTCAAAACCAAAGCTTCTGGAACCGGCAGACGATTGGCGGAAAACTTGCCCTTCGTCCGCCCTTCATAGGCCACAGGCGATGTAGGCAGGCTCTCTAGCCCTTCCCGATTATAGCGATCTGCAACACGGTTCGTGGCCGTCAGCAGGACCGGAATATGCCCCGCGCGATGCGGGCCAACGCAGGCGTCATTCAGCGTCATCACCGTTTCTTCAACATGGCGAGCGACGCGCAAGTTCGAGAGCAGATCGATGAAATCACGGTCCGTCTGGCGATAGACTTGCGTCAGCTCGAAATGCACGGGCGGGTAATTTTCCAACACATTAGAATTATAAGCATAGGGCCCGGAATAACCTTTCTGCGCGAGAACTTGATGCTCCGCCGCTGGGATAACAGGCGGCAATTGCAGAAAATCCCCGACCAGCAAGACACGCACACCGCCAAAGGGCCGCTCTGAATTTCGGGCTTTGCGCAACACCAAATCAATGCCGTCGAGAATATCTGCGCGGACCATCGAAACTTCGTCGATGATGACGAGTTCGACTTTTTTCCAAAGGCGGTTTTTCTTTTGATCCGCAAGTGCAGCGGCGTCGATGATCTTGAACGGAAAGCGAAAGAAGGAATGGATCGTCTGCCCACCCACCGTCAACGCGGCCACACCTGTTGGCGCGAGGACGACCGTATTCGCGGGACGGATGACAGCTTTTATATAATTAATTAAAGTGGATTTCCCCGTCCCCGCCTCCCCCGTGACAAGGATTGGTGCGCGGTCGGGGCTTTGCAGCTGCGCGAGGATATGCGCGACCGTGGGGTCGTCGGCATAGTCTTCGGGAAAGCGCGACGTGATCGCCACTTAGGCTTTTTTCTCCCAGCGGCCGCGGGCGTCCTGTTGGTAGTAGGATAATGTGGCGTCCGTCGCGCTGAGCGTTTTCCAGCGCTGGCGTTCCCGCGCAACATCGGCTTGCGAGCGGCCATTGATCATGACCATGGCGCGTTTGGCGTCCGCCATATCCTCGACCTCTGCGCCATCGAGGAGGAAGACTGCGTCAAAACCGGCGGCGCTGTCCGCCGTCGCGCTGAGCAATATGGGTTGCAACTCGGCTTGCGGCTCGTCCTCTCGCCCATGCGGCAGGAACGCATCATCGCGAAAGGTCCAGAGCAGTTCGTCCATGGCGGGCAGCGCAGGTTCTGGTAATTTCACCAGCGCGCGCCAGCCCTTTTCCAATGCCTTTTCCAGCAGGCCCGGCAAGACGCCTTCCAGCGTCGAGGCCTCTAGGTGGTAGAACCAGTAATCGGTCATTAGCCTTCGTGGTTATCCGCGATCCAGCGGTTGAGAAGGCGCACGCCAAAGCCCGTGCCGAATGTGGGTTCGCGCGGGTCTTTGCTGCCGTTTTTCATGCCTGTTCCGGCGATGTCGATATGCGCCCACGGCGTGTCTTTGCCGACAAAGCGTTTCAGAAATTGTGCCGCCGTAATGGAGCCAGCCGCGCGCCCGCCGATATTTTTCATATCAGCATTCGGGCTGTCGAGCAGCTTGTCATATTTCTTATCCAGCGGCAGGCGCCAAGTCTTGTCCGTCGAGGTTTCAGACGCGGCAGAGAGTTGCGATGCCAAGGCATCATCTGGCGTAAAAACGCCCGCATATTCGCTGCCCAAACTCACGATGATTGCACCCGTCAGTGTCGCGAGATCGATCATGGCGGCGGGTTTAAACTCGGTCACAGCATAGTGCAGCGCATCGGCGAGGACGAGCCGCCCTTCGGCATCCGTGTTCTGTACTTCGATCGTCTGACCAGACATGGACGTGACGATATCGCCCGGCAGTTGCGCGCGGCCATCAGGCATATTTTCGACAAGTCCGACAATGCCGACGACATTGGCTTTAGCCTTACGCTTGGCGAGGCCGCACATGGCACCGACGACTGCGGCGGACCCGCCCATGTCACCTTTCATGTCCCACATATTTGCGCCGGGTTTCAGGCTGATCCCGCCCGTATCAAACGTGACGCCTTTGCCGACGAGGCAGGCTGGCGCGTCGCCTTTTTTGCCGCCGTGCCACTGCATGACGACCAGCTGGCTTTCGCGCTCCGAGCCCAGACCCACGCCGAGCAAGGCATGGGCGCCCATCTTGCGGAGTTTCGCTTCGCCCATAACTTCGACCTCTAGGCCGATGTCGCGTAATTCTTCGATGCGGTCGGCATAGGCTTTCGGATAGATCTCATTCGGCGGCGCGTTGACGAGGTCGCGCGCCAACACGACACCATCTGTCACGGGACCATAGTAATTCTCATAGGCGGCCTTTGCGGCCTTTGGGTCCGCACAGCGCACAGTCACAGACGACAGATGCGGCTTCTTGGCTTTCGTCGCTTTGGACTTGTGCTTTTCCCAGATATAGCCCGCCAAGCGAGCGCCAACGGCGGCGCGTGCGGCGTCATCTGGCGTGGCGTCTGTGCCGTCGAGATTGATCGTCAGGTCTGTCTCGCCAGAACCGCGCAGGCTTTTGACGAGCTTCGCCGCGGCCATTTCAAAATCCATTTTGTCGCCCAAGCCCCGCAGGAACAGACGCGTGCCGCCGACATAGGTCGTCAGGCTATCACTTGATTTGCCTTTAAATCCTGAGGCTTTCATCGCCGCGATCATCGCTTTCCCACCCTCTGCGTGGTAGGGATGACCGCCATCTTTGCCCGAAAATGCGAGCGCTACACCGGATTCGGCCGCACCGGGCCCTTGGAAATCGATTTTCATGAATTCGCCTTAAGCTTGATTTGAGCTACTGGTAATCCAAGGCGAGCCGGATTAGAAGGCACCATTGCAAGACCGCGACAATTTTGTTGCAAACCCTTGGGCAATTGCGGGTGGCGCGCTGCGCTTATGAAACTCCTTCAACGCTATATCCTCTCACAAGCGGCGGCACCGGCTCTGCTCTGCCTGTCTGCGCTCGCGCTTTTGGCACTGCTGACACAGAGTTTGCAAACCTTGGACCTGATCGTTGAGAACCGTCAGAGCGCTGGGACGTTCTTCTATATCACCATCTTGGCCCTGCCCCAGTTGATCGGGATTATCCTGCCTTTGGCCGTATTTATGGCGGCGCTTTATGCGCTGAATCGGCTGAATAATGATTCAGAACTGGTCGTGGCGAAAGCCAATGGCGTGTCGCCTTGGGCGATGGGGACGCCTGTCCTGCGCTTGGGCGTTTATGCGTTGATAGCGCATCTGGTCATCAACTTGCTGCTGCAACCGCTGTCATTCCGCGAGATGCGCTCAGAAATTCTCAAAGTCAGGACAGATATCGCCAGCCAGATGGTCCAAGCGGGCGAGTTCGTGACGCCTGCGCCAGGCTTGACGGTCTATGCGCGGGAGATCGGCGGCGATGGATTGCTAGAGGACGTCGTCATCCATGATGCGCGCGACCCCGATGCCGTGACGACGCATACGGCCAAGACGGGCCGCTTGCAGCGCTCGCAAACCGCGACGGCGTTGTTGCTACTCGATGGGGCCGTGCAAACCCCCGTCAGTGACGGCAGTATCGATGTCGTGGCGTTCGAGACCTATCAGTTAGACCTGTCCGACGTCATGGCGATGGATAATGTCTTGCGCCTGAAATCCTCGGACCGCTTCCTGCATGAATTACTGCGGCCCGACTCGCGAGAATATATCACCAAGGCCAAGCGAGAGGAGTTCCGCGCCGAAGGCCACGCCCGCTTGGCGGCGACGCTCTATAACCCTGCACTGGTCCTCTTGGCGCTGTGTTTCATGCTGCGCGGCGAGCATCAAAAATTGGGGTATGGCCGCAAGATTGCAATTTGCGCCGTCACGGGTTTCACCCTGCGCCTCGTCGGGTTTGGGCTGGCCTCTTCAGCCGAAGGCGATCCTGCGTTGAATATCGTCCAATATGTCGTGCCATTGCTCTGCATCATTTTGTGCCTGCTCTACCTCTTGCGCCGAGGTCGACACGGACGTTTCCGGCGGGATGCAGGCCGCCGATATGATCGCGCGCTGGAAAACAGCTCAACCGTGACGGCCAGCTGATGTTCGGTCACACACTTTCCAGATATATCGCAGGTCGGACCTTACGCGGGATAGGGCTGGCGTTTCTGGTCGTGACCGCGATTATCACGCTCGTCGATTTCGTGGAAAGCTCTCGCAATCTGGGCACGGATGCCGATTTTTCGCCGTTACAGCTCTTGCAGCTGACCTTGCTAAAAGTCCCTAAATTGATCGAGCAGACGATTCCCTTTGTCGTGTTGTTCGGTGTGATGGGCGCGCTTTACGGGATGAACCGCCGGTCCGAGCTGATCGTCATGCGTGCGGCAGGGTTGTCCGCGTGGCGGTTCTTGCGGCCTGCTGTTGCTGTCACAGCCACACTGGGGATTTTGTGGGCAGCTTTGTTCAATCCCTTCGCCTCGAAATTGATGAGCCAATATGACGCCCGCACGGCGGCGGCGTTGGGCGGTGAAACAACCGACTCTGACGTCGTCTGGCTACGCGAGGGCACGCCCGATCTGAAACGCATCTGGCGGGCCGATGCGATGGAGCTGTCCACCCGCACGCTGATCCGGCCGATGGTCATGGAATTGGCCGTAGAGGCAGACGGTACAACCACTTTCGTCCGGCGCTATGACGCAGAGGTTGCCACGCTGACGGGCGCGGGGTTCTGGCGACTGACGGATGTGAGGGAAAATGCACCGGGGCAGATTGTGCAGCGTAGTCCGGAAATCTCCCTGCCCACAGACACAACGGCACAGGACCTGCGCGATCAGTCTGGAGAGGTTGTCGACCCACCCTTTTGGCAGATCGGCTCAGAAATCGCCGCTGCCGAGGCGGCTGGATTTTCGGCGCTGGGACTGCGCTTGCAGCTGAATAAGCTGCTCGCCCTGCCCTTTGTGCTGGTGGCCATGACCTTTATCGCGGCGGGCGTGTCTATGTCGCTGACGCGCTCTGGCGGGACATTGCGCCTGCTGGTGACGGGGGCCGCTCTCGGCTTTGCCGTGTTCTTTGCCGATAGCGTGATGAGCGCCTTTGGCGAAGTCGCGGCCTTGCCGATCCTGCTGGCCAGCTGGGCTGTGCCGATTATGGTGCTACTGTTGGGTGTTGCGCATCTGGCCCACACCGAGGACGGATAGAGCGATATTGAATGAACTGCGGTGTGACCGAAATTTAATTCATCTGTGATGAGAGTGCGGTCTAACTTGCGGCAAGTTCCGCATGGGCTATAAGCCGACAAAACCGGGAAGACTGTGACGATGCCGATTCAGATTAAATCTCTTGCGATAGCACTGCTCAGCGGAAGCCTACTCTGTGGGTCCGCGATCAGCGCGCAAGCACAAACCAACTCGCCCCACGGCATTGCCGCAGTTGTGAACAGCGATATCGTGACGACACATGACCTGCGCCAGCGGGTGATGTTCATGCTGGCCACAACGGGTGTCGAGCGCGACGAAGCCTCGCTCGCCCGCGTTCAACGCACTGCCCTGCGCAATCTGGTCGATGAGCATCTGCAAATGCAGGAATCAGATCGCTATGATCAATCTATTTCGGACGAGAGCGTCAACGCCCGCGTTGCCCAGTTGATCAGTCGGAACGGCCTTGACCCGAATGAAGTCGTCGCCCTGCTGGCGCAATCAGGAGTCTCGATAGAAACGCTGCGCGATCAAGTGCGGTCTGAAATCGCTTGGCAACGGATCGTCAACGGCCTGTTCGGCTCGCGGATTCGGATTTCTGATGCGCAGATCGACGAGACGCTCAACCGTATGACAGCAAATGCGTCCAAACCTAATTACCGCGTCGCGGAAATCTACATCGAAGCAACCCCCGATATCGGTGGCATGGAAGGCGCGATGGAAGGCGCCAAAGCCATGATCACACAGGTCAAGAACGGCGCGCCCTTCCCCCTACTCGCGCAGCAATTCTCCTCAGCAGCATCTGCCGCAACAGGCGGCGATGTCGGCTGGGTCCGCGAAGGCGAGCTTCGCCCCGAAATTGATGCGGCCGTGACGCAGATGGAACCCGGTTCCGTTTCCAACCCGATCCAAGTTCCTGGCGGCGTCTATGTGATCGCGCTGGTCGAAAAGAAGATATCAGAGTCCGAGACGCTTTACACACTGAAACAAGTCACTGCGACGAATGACGATGTCGAAGCTGCGAAAGTCACGCTGACGGGCCTTCGTGACACGCTGACATCCTGCGATACGCTCAAAGCCGATGTGCGCGATATTGACGATGTCACCGCCGAAGATATGGGCGAGTTGAAAGCCTCGGAATTGGCCGATGCGATCTTGGACGTCTTAGAGCGCACAGAAATCGGTGGCCTATCCGATCCGTTTGATCGTCCCGATGGCGCGACGTCCATCATGGTCTGTGAGCGCACAGCGACAGGGTCCGATATCCCAACGCGCGACGCGATCGAAGATCGCCTGTTCGATCAACAGCTGGCCCAAGCGTCCAAACGCCACCTGCGCGATATTCGCCGCCAAGCCACGCTCGTCGTTCGCTAGACACGGCTGACATGCGCCCATTCGCACTCACGATGGGCGACCCAACTGGGATTGGCCCCGAAATCACAGCGAAAGCGTGGGAAGCCCTCAAAGGCGAACCCGATTTAGCCTTTGCCGTCATAGGCGCCGCCAAACATTACGCGCATGTCCCGCACCGCGTCATTTCGGATATTGCAGAGGCATCCTCTGTGTTTGCGCAGACCCTGCCCATCCTCGACATCGCGGACACCGACGCCATCGCTGGACGGCCGCACAGACAGCACGCCCCCGCCATCACAACGAGTATCGAGACGGCGGTGACACTCTGCCTGTCCGGTGCAGCGGATGCCGTCGTGACCAACCCCATTGCGAAGTCCGTTCTGTATGAGGCCGGGTTCACCTTCCCGGGGCATACGGAATATCTAGGCCATCTGACACAGGGCGTTGCCTCACCCTACGCAAAGGGGCCGGTTATGATGTTGGCGGCGCAAGACCTGCGGGTCGGCTTGGCCACGGTTCACATGCCGTTAGCGGACGCCGCAGCGCAGCTCTCGACAGAGACGATCCTGCGCACCGCACGGGTTATGTTGGGCGCGCTGGAACGCGATTTTGGTATCGCAGCGCCGCGTCTCGCCCTGACAGGTCTCAACCCGCATGCCGGCGAAGGCGGCGCGCTAGGACGCGAGGAGATTGAAATCATCAATCCAGCCGCGAAAACCCTGCGCGAAGCGGGACATGATGTGACGGACGCCCAACCCGCCGACACCCTGTTCCATGCCGAAGCGCGGCAGGGCTATGACGCCGTTTTGGCGATGTATCACGACCAAGGGCTGATCCCCGTCAAAACGCTGGATTTCCACGGCGGCGTGAACATCACGCTGGGCCTGCCGATCATCCGGACCAGCCCCGATCATGGCACGGCATTTAATATCGCTGGCCAAGGCATCGCCCGCCCAGACAGCTTGATCGCCGCCATCCGCAAAGCCCGCGAACTCTCCGGTCATCGCCATGAGCATTGAAGGCATGGGCATTGAGGACCTCCCCAGTTTGAGTGAGACCGTCAGCCAGCACGGCCTTGGCGCGAATAAGAAGCTCGGCCAGCATTTCCTGCTGGATATGAACCTGACGGATAAAATCGCACGACTGGCCGACCCTTTGGAAGGTGTCGCCGTCGCAGAAATTGGCCCTGGCCCCGGCGGGCTGACGCGCGCGCTGCTACTGCGCGGGGCCACAAAAGTCGTCGTGATTGAGATGGATGATCGCTTCATTCCTGCTCTCGCCGAAATTGGTGATCGCGCGGAGGGTCGCTTAGAGATCGTGCAAGGCGACGCGCTCCGCTATGACATTGGCGCAAACCTACCCGCCCCGCGAAAGATCATCGCAAACCTGCCCTATAATGTCGGGACGAAAATGCTAATTAACTGGGTCACGGCCCAGCCCCGTTTTTGGGAGCAGATGGTCCTGATGTTCCAACTGGAAGTCGCACAACGTGTCGTCGCCCAACCCGGAGAGACGCATTACGGACGGCTAGCGGTGCTTTGCCAATCCGTTACGCAGTGCCGCATGGCATTTTCTGTGCCCGCCCGCGCATTCAGCCCGCCGCCAAAAGTCGACAGCGCCGTCATCGTGCTGGACCCATTAGATACACCATTCGCCGACCTGAAAACCCTAGGTCGCCTGACACAGGCCGCCTTTGGCCAGCGGCGGAAAATGCTGCGGCGGAGCTTGCGAAAGCTGGCAGAGGAGAATGATCTCGTGCTGGAAGACTGGCTCGGCGCGGCGGGGATTGATCCGCAGGCCCGGCCGGAAACCCTGCCCGTTGCGGCGTTTCAAGCGCTGGCGCTTGGGCTTAGTTCAGGCGGCTAAGCGCGCGGCTCATGTCATCGCGGGTCAGGTTTAACGCCGCCCCGACCTTGCGTAAACGCGGGACAGTCCCACCGCCCAGATTGCCGGTGTTATAAGCCAAATCACAGAGATCCCCGAAGAGCGTCATGCCCATGCGCGTGCTGCCATTGACGGATCGCCAATAGCGATGAACGAGCTTTTTCGGATTGGGCCGACCGCTCAACCCCGCGACCAGCTTATGAAAAGCGCGCTGCTTGCGCCCCGTTCCGACTCGTAAATGCGACTCGATCCGCGAGAGGCTATGCGCGCCAACATCGTCGAAAGCATAGAAGCAAAGCCGCACCAGCGTTTCCGTGCGCAGGTCCATATCTTCCGCCAAATATTGCGTCGATGTCCCAACCAGCGTGGAAGGCACAGCTTCGCGCGCAAAACCGGCAACCCGCGCACGCTGTCCAGCACCAACATCCTGCGTTGGGGCGGATTGCGGATGAAACCGTACCCAAAAATCATGGAGATAGCCTTCCGCGTGAACTTGCAAGGCAAAGGCGACAGCGGCACCGCTGAGGAACCAATAGGTTTGCTCAAACACTGCGCCCAGAGAGAGGCTCACGACGACGCTGCGCATCTTTCCCGGATTGCCGGCTTGAAAAGCACTCAACATGCCAAGGGCGACCAGAATCAAGAGCAGCCGGATCAGAATTCGGTCCTGCAAATCCCCATCACTGAGAAAACCGCCCAGCGTCGCCGCCAGACCATACCCCAGAATTATCGCGAAAACGATGTCGATCATCCCCCAGCTTTAGCGCAGAGATGTAAGAGTCCGATTAACGCAGAACTACGAAATTATGAGACTTACCCGCCGCTCGTCAGGCTTTTGACAAAGCCGCCCAACCACGGCTGACGCTTGCGACGCATGCGTTCGGCCAGAACGATGGTTTGCAGCTCGGCTAGGGCCGTTTCCACGTCTTCATTGACGATGACATAGTCATATTCGGCCCAATGGCTGATCTCGGCCTCTGATTTACTCATACGTTTGGCGATAACGCTGTCCGAATCTTGCGCGCGGGTGCGCAGGCGCTGTTCCAACTCGCGCATATTCGGTGGCAGAATAAAGATTTTGACGAGATCATCCGCGGCGGCCTGCGTCAGCTGTTGCGCGCCTTGCCAGTCAATATCAAATACAACGTCGCGGCCTTCACGCAGCGCATCTTCAACAGGACCACGCGGCGTGGCGTAGAAATTATCGAAGACTTTGGCATGTTCGAGGAACTCATCCGTGGCTTCCAACTCGGCAAAGCGGGATTTATCGATGAAGTAATAGTCGACGCCGTCTTCTTCGCCGGGGCGCGGCGGGCGGGTTGTGGCGGAGACACTCATCGTCATGCCGGAATTATCCGCCAGTAAACGCCGCGTCAGGGTCGTCTTGCCGGCCCCACTGGGCGAGGAAAGCACGATCATCAACCCGCGCCGATTACGTTTTAATTCTGTCAGATCGCTCACCGCAGTCCCCGTTCTCTTTGTATCTTTCGCCATTTAGCGACATTGGCTTCATGTTCGCGCAGAGTCCGCGCAAAGGCGTGACCTCCTGTTCCGTCCGCGACGAAAAATAACGCGTCCGTTTCGTCTGGGTTTAAGACCGCGAGGATCGCGTCCGTGCCCGGATTGCAAATCGGCGTCTTAGGCAGGCCCGTCATCCGATAGGTATTCCAATCCGTTTTACGGTCAATTTCTGAACGGCGAATACGGCGACCCAATGGCTCGCCTTGGGTGATACCATAGATGATCGTCGGATCCGATTGCAGCATCATCCCCTTGCGCAAGCGATTGGTGAACACGCCCGCCACCATGCCGCGTTCCATGCCGACGCCCGTTTCTTTCTCAACGACAGACGCGAGGATGATCGCCTCACGCTTGGTTTTCACAGGGATGGTTGGGTCCCGATTTTCCCAAGCATCATCGAGGAGTTGGGTTTGGGCCAGCGCCATTTTTTGCAGGAGTTGCGACTGCTTCATCCCCCGCGGCGTTAGATAGGTTTCCGGCAAAAGCGTCCCTTCCGCTGGCGCTTCGGGGTCATCATCGACCAGCGTCTCAACGCCGTCCAGCGCACGTGTAATCATCGCAGATGTAAGGCCCTCTGCCGCCGTGAAGGGATATAAAATTGCGCGCCCTTCTGCGAGGGCTTCGTAGGTCTGCGCCATCGAGTTTGATTTCGACAAATAGAACTCACCCGCTTTGAAATTCGCCTCATTTCCACGCAGCTTTGTCACAGCTTTAAAGATGAAAGCCGAATCGATAATCTCTTGCGTTTCAAGGTCTTGTGCAATTCTGTTTAAGCCTGCACCTTTGGGAACGGTAAAGGCAATTTGGCCATCAGGTCCAACGCCGCCGCGTTCGAATTTGTAATTAATTGCGGCGTAAGCCCCCAGCACGAGCGCGCCCAAAATTGTCACAATCGCGACCAGCGCAATGAGGGTCAGCGCACGTTTATCGCGCTTACGCAGGCGAGGTTTTTCGACATCGGACGACACCGCCCGCTAGTCGGCTTTTACGAAAATCAGCGCCGCATTCGTTCCGCCAAATCCGAAGGAATTTGACATGGCTGCACGACCTTCGAACGGCTTGGCTTTCAGCGGCACAAGATCAAGCGGCGTCTCGACGGACGGGTCTTCGAGGTTCAATGTCGGCGGCGCCATTTGGTCGCGTAGCGCGAGGATCGAGAAGATCGCTTCGACCGCGCCCGCCGCGCCGAGCAAATGCCCCGTCGCGGATTTCGTTGAGCTCATTTTGGCGTGAGACGCATGATCGCCGAGCAGCTTTTCAACGGCGCGGACTTCCAGCTCATCGCCCATCGGCGTGCTCGTGCCATGTGCGTTGACATAGCCAATATCGGAGAGCGAAACGCCAGCGGCTTCGGCCTTACGCAGGGCCATACGCATCGCGCGGTAACCGCCTTCGCCTTCAGGGGCGGGGCTGGTGATGTGATGCGCATCGCCGGACAGGCCATAGCCGACAAGCTCAGCATAGATTTTTGCACCGCGGGCTTTCGCGCTTTCATAGTCTTCCAAGACGACAACGCCAGCACCCTCGCCCATGAGGAAGCCGTCGCGACCGCTGTCATAGGGACGGGACGCTTTTTCGGGCATGTCGTTATAGCCTGTCGTCATCGCACGGCAGGCAACGAAGCTACCGATGCCGAGGCGTGTGATCGAGGCTTCGCAGCCCCCTGCGACCATCATATCGGCGTCACCGCAGGCAATAATCCGTGCGGCATCGCCAATCGCGTGCGCGCCCGTCGCACAGGCCGTTGCCAGCGCACTGTTCGGGCCTTTTAACCCATGACGGATCGACACCTGCCCAGACGGCAGATTGATCAGCATGGACGGGATAATGAAAGGTGAAAGTCGACGTGGGCCACGTTCCGCCAGCAGGATCGAGGCCTCATAGGTCGAATGAATGCCGCCAATACCAGAACCGAGGATAACGCCCGCCATTTCCGCCTGTTCCGGCGTCTCAGCCGTCCAGCCGGAATCCGCGATTGCTTCGTCAGCAGCGGCTATTCCATATAAGATAAAATCGTCAATACGCTTGCGATCTCGCGCGGACATGACGGAATCCGGGTCAAAAACGCCGGGAGTTTCGGGGGTGCCGCCTGCGCGGCCATCAACCCGGGGGATGACGGCAGCGACCTTGCACGCGAGGTCGCTGACATCGAAGTGTTCAATGCGGGACGCGCCAGACTGTCCAGCCAAAAGCGCGTTCCACGCGGCATCAACGCCGCAACCGACGGGCGTGTTAAGACCTAAGCCTGTGACAACAACCCGTCGCAAGGCAAAACTAGCCCGTTTTTTCGGAGATGAACTTTACCGCATCGCCGACTGTTTGGATGTGCTCTGCAGCGTCATCCGGAATCTCGATGTCGAATTCTTCTTCAAATGCCATGACAAGCTCGACTGTATCGAGCGAATCTGCGCCCAAGTCGTCGATAAAATGGGCATTTGCGGTTACTTTGGCTTCTTCAGCGTCCAGATGTTCCACAACCATCTTTTTCACGCGTTCGAGTACGTCTGACATATATAATCCTTTAGTCATTTGCCGAGTGGACTCAGTAAACTCGGCGGTTACGGACGAGAGATGGGGCAATCTGCCCCGGAATCAACCCCTCTCGCCAACTCCAGCGCGCCCTAGCATGGGCAAACCTGTGTGCCTAGGGCGATAAAACGCTCTAAATCATGGCCATGCCACCATTAATGTGGAGCGTTTGCCCCGTCACATACTGTGCCGCGTCAGACGCTAGATAGACCGCGCCTGCGGCAATATCGGCGCCTTGGCCGAGTGTTCCGGCCGGAATTCGCGCCAGAGTCGCCTCTTTTTGCGCGTCGGTCAGCGCGTCTGTCATTGGCGAGCGGATAAAGCCCGGTGCGATGCAATTGACGGTGATTCCCCGTGACGCGACCTCTTGGGCCAGTGATTTGGAGAAGCCGATCATGCCAGCCTTAGACGCGGCATAGTTCGTTTGCCCGGGATTACCCATCACGCCAGAAATGGACGTGATGCCGATGATCCGGCCCGCGCGGGCCTTCATCATCGGGCGTAAGCATGCCTTCGTCAGGCGAAAATAGCTCTCAAGATTGATTTTCAGCACGGTGTTAAAATCCTCCGGCTTCATCCGCATCAGCAAACCATCGCGCGTGATCCCCGCATTGGCGACCAAGATTTCGACCGATCCGCCCAGCGCGTCCGCCGCTTGCCCCGGCAGGGCGTCGACGGCGTCATCGTCAGAAAGGTTACACGGCACGACATAGGCACGGTCGCCCAGTTCCGCCGCCAGCGCTTCCAGCTTTTCTGCACGCGTGCCGGACAGCGCGACATGCGCGCCTTGGGCATGATAAGCGCGGGCGATCTCGCCGCCCAAACCACCTGTCGCACCTGTCACGAGTGCGCGTTTTCCTGTCAAATCAAACATATCTCTATCCTTTTATCGTTTTTGCAAAAGCCTCTAGCGCTTCGGGTGTGTCGAGCTGGACGCCCGTCTTTCCCTTTACAATGCGCCGCAGCATGACGGTCAGAACCTTGCCACAACCCGGTTCTGCAAAGGTTTCAATGCCTTGCTCTGCCATCCATTCGACGCTCTCGCGCCAACGTACGCGGCCTGTGACTTGGGAAATCAAGTCCGCGCGGAGGACGTCCGGATCGGTGATCGGGCGCGCCTGAACATTATTGACGATCGCGACGCGCGGCGCCTTGATCTCGGCATTTGCCAGTGCCTCGGCCATCGCATCAGCAGCAGGCTGCATCAGCGCGCAATGGAACGGCGCAGAGACATTCAGCATCATCGCCTTTTTCACGCCAGCATCTCGAGCGGCTTGTGCGGCGGCCTCAACGGCGGCGACCTCTCCTGACAACACGATCTGCCCCGTGGCATTATCATTGGCGATTTGGACGATGCCTTTGGCAGAGCCCGCAGCACAGGCGGCTTCGGCATCTTCGACGCTCGCGCCCAGTAGGGCTGCCATCGCGCCCTCACCCACGGCGACAGCGGATTGCATGGCATTGCCCCGAATACGGAGAAGTTTCGCCGTTTCGCCCACTGACAGAGCCCCGGCCGCGGCGAGCGCACTATATTCGCCAAGGCTGTGCCCTGCGACGAAAGCGGCCTCGGTCACATCCACATCAAACTCTGCTTTCGGGGCTGCCATCGCTGCCAATGAGCAAGCCATCAGCGCGGGCTGAGTATACGCCGTCAGGGTCAGTTGATCCTCTGGGCCAGACCACATCAGCTCTGACAGTTTTTGATCCAGCGCGTCATCGACCACGTCAAAAACGGCGCGCGCGGCGGGAAAGGCGTCGGACAGCGCCTGCCCCATGCCGACGAACTGACTGCCCTGACCCGGAAAGACGAATGCAAATGACATAACGAAGCCCTTTTATCAAAAGATCATAAGCTAGGAGATCAGAGTCGGGCGTCAAGCTCAACCCCGTCAAATTATTAGATTTTCGGCTTGAGATTAATGCCGCGTTAACCATGGTTAATCAGTGTCCAGATTGGGATGATTTTGATTCGGTGGGTTTAATGGGACTATTTAAACGCAAAACGTCAAAGACAACGCGTCGAGACGTGCCAGAGGCCTCTCCGGAAGCCGCTGCGCGTCAGGCCAAATGGGACGAACTGGAAGCGCTTGTGTCGAAATCATCTGAAGAGACAGCCGACACCGAACCAAAACAGCCTGTCGCCCCTGGAGCCTTTGGTGGACATGACCTTCGCCATGTCGAAACAGATCAATATAACGCGGAACTCACCGCTGATATTCCTTCCGGCACAACACCTATCGATGTCACACCCGAGATTGCACCCGCAGCTGCCGTCGCTGCAACTGCTATGATGCCAGAGCCGCGCAGCGCCATTGTTGAAGAAACGGCCGAAGACACTTTCATCGCGCCGCCCGCCACGCCGCGCCCCGATCGCGCCGACATCGGCTCTATGCGCCTCGACGTTGCGCGGATCGCCGCCGACATCCAAAGCGGCGAAGAGCTTTACCGTCGCGCGCAACAGCGCATCGAAAACCTCACACAATTCGTCGAAAAGGCAGAAGTCGACTTCTCCCTGCTGGGACGTCTTGAGCCAGAAAATCGTCGCCTAAAGGCGCGCAATCGGACGCTTGAGTCTGAAATCGACTCGACGGTGCAGAAAATCAGCGTGCTGCAAGTTGATCTAGAGGATCATCAGCGCCGTCTGGCGGAAAAGACCCGCCAGTATGAAACAGCCTATGGTAAGCTAACCGTCGCGCAGAAAAACCTGCAAGATTTTGAGCGCGCCCTCGATACGGCTCGCCAAACAGCCGATAAAAACGCCCTGCAATCCGAGCGCCTACAAACCTCACTCGACGTTGAACGGCGTGAGAATGAGGTCCTGCGTGAGCGCGTGACTGAGACTGTTTCTGAACTCGACGTCAAACAATCTGCCTTTGTCGAAGCCAAAAAGGTCGCCGACAGCTTGGCGCAAGATTGCGGCGACTTCCGTCATCAGGCCGACACGGCTCAGAAGGATGTCACAGAACTGCGTAAGGCCCTCGCCACGGCGCAAACACAGAACAACGCCATGAAGGCCGAAATGATGACCCTCCACGAGGACATCCGCACCTTCAAAACGCAATCCGAGTTTAACATCATCAGTCGCGAAGACGAGATGACATCTATGGCCGGTCAAATCGACCAGCTGAAGAAGCAGCTCGAAATCAAAGACGAAATTGTCCGCAACGCCGCGCGCGACGTCACAGAGCTCCGCAAAATCCGTACAGCCCAAGATCTCGAACGCGAACGTCTCGAAGCACAAATCGAAACACAGGCCTTCCAGCTGGAGCAATCCAATGCCGAGCTGCTACAAAGCCGCCAAGATGTTTCGGACTTTGACCGCCGTTACCGCGACGTCGCGACAGCACTAAATGTGTCGCAAGCGCGACGGACGCCAACAGAGCCTGTTGCAGAGCCGGACATTCAACCTGCACCGCGTGCGTTGGATGAATTAGACGGCCTATCCGGCGAAGATATCCAAGATCGCGTGCTCGATTATAAACTCGGCCTGCGCGGCGATATTGCCTAAGCCTCTCGGCGAGGGAAAAGATCGCCGCATAAAGCGCTTGAACACCGCCAATTTGCCCCTATAAGGCGCGCTTACTCAACCGGAGACGGTCTGGGACATTCGTGCGGCAATGAGGTCGCACACCGTCCAATCAGAACCACCGGGATCGCGTCGCCTTCACCGCGCGGACCTGCCGTTTCCACGAAATGAAGGACTACCATGTCTCTTTACGAGCATGTCGTGATTTCACGACCCGACATTTCCTCGAACCAAGTCGAGGAATTTGTTCAAAACCTAGCCACAAAGATCGAAAATATGGGCGGCACTGTCGAAGGCGCCGAATATTGGGGTCTGCGTAATCTAGCGTACCGCATGAAGAAAAACCGGAAAGCGCATTATTCGCTGCTGAAAGTCAACGCGATGCCAGACGTGATCCACGAGATCGAGCGCACCCACCGCATCAACGAAGACATCCTGCGTTACATGTCGATCCGCGTCGACGAGTTCAACGAAGAGCCTTCGCCCATCCTGAAAAAGCGCGAAGAGCGCAAACGTCGCGACCGTAACTAGGAAAGGACTGTATCATGGCTAAACAAGACATTCGCATCGAAAATCTGCCGAGCCGGACACCGTTCCGTCGTCGTCGCAAGGTCTGCCCTTTCTCTGGCGAGAACGGCCTGACAATCGACTATAAAGACCCAAAGATGCTGCAACGCTACATGTCCGAAAAGGGCAAGATCGCACCAGCTCGCATCACCGCAGTGTCGCACAAGAAACAGCGTAAACTGGCACAAGCCATCAAGCGCGCACGCTTTCTGGGCCTTCTGCCCTATGAAGTGAAGTAAGGAGAGAGATCATGCACGTCATTCTTCTCGAACGGATCGAAAAACTCGGCAACATGGGCGACGTTGTGTCGGTCAAACCCGGTTTCGGTCGCAACTTCCTTCTGCCGCAGGAAAAAGCCCTGCGCGCAACGAAAGCCAACCTTGCCCGGTTCGAAGCCGAGCGTGAGTATCTGGAACAGCGTAACGCCGAAAACCGCGACAAAGCGGCAAAAGACGGCGAAGGCATCGAAGGGTCCGAAGTCATCATCATCCGCAAGGCTGGCGATACAGGACAGCTCTACGGTTCTGTGTCTGCTCGCGACGTCGCGGAAAAGCTCGACAATGAGAGCGTGAAGCGCCGCATGGTCGTGCTGGAACAGCCGATCAAAGCCTTGGGCCTGCATGATGTGAAAATCAAAATGCATCCCGAAGTCACTGTCACGGTCAAAGTCAATGTCGCCCGCTCCGAAGAGGAAGCCGAGCGTCAAGCCAAAGGTGAGGACGTCATCGCGACGGCCATGGCCGAGGAAAAAGCTGACGAAATGGAAGCACAAGCGGAACGTTCCGCCAATGCAGTCTCTATGTTCGAAGGCGACGCGCCGGACGACGTGCGCATCAGCGATGATGCCGCGCCAGAAGCCGAGGCCCCAGCGGCTGACGCCGGAGACGCCGACGCCTAAGGCATAGGACAAATTTGAATACAAAACCCCGCTCACCCCGAGCGGGGTTTTTTATTGCTTGTTGGATATATGCGCTGCGGCAAAAACATCTCTCGCTTCCGTCTTTGATTGAGACTCCACGCGGCAAGCGCTAGAGCGACGACGATGACGCCCGAGATCGGACATATCGCCCTTGTGCTCGCCTTTTGTGTGGCTCTCGTACAATCCGTTGTACCGCTGGCCGGGGTTAGCCGAAATGACAGGCGATTGATGGAGTTCGGTGACCGCGCCGCGATCTTACAATTCGCGCTGATCGGACTGTCCTATATCGCGCTGACGATCGTCTTTTTGCAGTCAGATTTCAGTGTCCAACTCGCCGCGCAGCATAGCCATACGGACAAGCCGCTGTTGTATAAGTTGACCGGCGTTTGGGCCAATCACGAAGGCTCCATCCTGCTGTGGATGTTGATCCTATCGGGTTACGGTGCGGCGGTGCCTTGGTTCGGGAGAAACCTACCCAGCGGTCTGCGCGCCCGCGCCGTGGCGGTACAAGCCATGCTGGGCGTCGGCTTTCTGGCCTTCATCCTGTTCACGTCAAACCCCTTTGCGCGGCTGAACCCTGTGCCATTGGATGGGCAAGGGCTGAACCCGCTGCTGCAAGACCCCGGTCTCGCCTTTCACCCGCCGTTTCTATATCTCGGCTATGTTGGATTTTCCCTGCCGTTCAGCTTTGCCGTCGCCGCCCTGATCGAAGGCCGTGTCGATGCCGTCTGGGCGAAATGGTTGCGCCCTTGGGTGCTGGTCGCGTGGGCTTTCCTGACCATCGGGATCGCACTGGGCAGTTTCTGGGCCTATTATGAACTCGGCTGGGGCGGCTGGTAGATGTGGGATCCTGTCGAGAATGTCAGCTTTATGCCATGGCTGGCCGGGACAGCGCTGCTGCACTCTATCCTCGTCTTGGGAACCCGACATTCAATGGCGGCTTGGACCGTGTTACTGGCGATTACGACCTTTGCCTTGTCCTTGATTGGGACCTTTGTCGTGCGGTCCGGCATTTTGGTGTCGGTCCACGCCTTTGCCGTCGATCCAGAGCGTGGGGTGTTTATCCTCGCTTTACTGACACTCGCATCGGGCGGCGCGTTGATCCTCTATGCATTGCGCGCACATACGTTGCGTGACCCGAACGCCCTGCCCCTCGTGTCGCGAGATGGGGCTTTGGTCGTGAATAACCTTTTGCTGATCGCGGCGACGGCAACGGTGTTTTTGGGGACCTTTTATCCGCTGCTGATCGACGCGGTCGCTGGCGATAAAATCAGCGTGGGCGCGCCTTATTTCGATCTGACCTTTGCGCCGATCATGTGCCTACTGATCGTGTTTATGGGCGTCGGGCCAATGTTGAAATGGCGCAAGGATACGCTGGC
>CAYPWW010000026.1:0-10158 GCA_964414555.1 uncultured Algimonas sp. | reverse complement strand
CTGGGCCGAGACTGACATTGGCACGCTAAAGCCTGGCGAAAGCCTGACCTTGAGCGAATACACCTATACGCTGGAGCGCGTCGGCGGCGGCGAGCGAGAGAATTACGATTGGTTCGGTGGTTACGTCGCGATCACGAAACATGACACCCCCGTTGCGCGGGTCCTGACAGAACGCCGCTTCTACCCCGTGCGCGACATGATCACGACGGAAGCCGGCTTGCACCTCTCATTCGGGGACACGCTCTTCGCCTCTATCGGTGAAGGCTCGCCGGAAGAAGGTTTCGTCGTGCAGGTCTATCGCCACCCCTTCGTGGTGTGGATTTGGCTGGGCGCGTTACTGATGGCGCTGGCGGGATTTGTCAGCCTCGCCGATCGTCGCCTGCGTCAATCACGGCCAGAGGCGAATTTCATTCCGGCGGTGGCGGAATGAGGTGGCGCGCAATATGGCCGCTCGCGTTTCTCGCAGCGCTGATTTTGGCTTTCGCGGTCGGGCTGTCGCGTGATCCTCGCATCCTGCCGTCAGAATTAATTGATCGACCCTTCCCCGCGTTCGAGCTACGCAATCTGGAAGACACGCAAACCCTGACCCGCGACGATCTGGTTGGGCAAGTCAGCCTCGTCAATGTGTTCGGCTCCTGGTGTGTCGCCTGCGAGGTGGAGCACCCGCAACTGATGGCGCTCCGCGGTGGGCCTGTGCGGATGATCGGGATCGATTGGCGAGATACGCGGGCCAATGCGAACCGCTGGCTGGCACGAAATGGCAATCCCTATGATCTGATAATCTTTGATCCGGACTCAGATTTGATCGTCGATCTCGGCGTGACGGGCGCGCCAGAGACCTTCGTCATCGATGCGTCTGGTAACATCCGCTACAAGCATGTCGGCATCATCACGCCAGAGGATTGGGCTGAGCGCCTAGAACCGCTCGTCGCGGCATTGGCCCGTGGGGAGGACCCATCGTGAGAGCGCTACTCCTCATAGTCTGCTTGATCTTCGCCATGCCAGCGGCTGCGCAATTATCTGTCGAAGACGAGGCCCGCGCCCGCGAAGTCGGCGCGACCTTGCGCTGTGTCGTCTGCCAGAACCAATCCATCGAGGAATCAGACGCCATCCTCGCCCAAGACATGCGCCGGATCGTCCGTGACCGTATTGCGGCAGGCGACAGCCAAGCCGAGGTCACAGCCTATATGCGCGAACGTTACGGCGATTATGTCCTGCTGAAGCCACCCGTGCAGACCAATACCTATGTGCTGTGGTTTTTGCCTGCTGCGATCGTCTTGGCGATGGCGGGCTGGTTGCTGGTGCGACGCCGCCGGACGGACAGCGTGGACCTCTCTCTTTCGCCCGAAGAGCGCGCGCGTCTAGATGCTCTATTGGGAGAGGACACATGATCTGGCTGGCAGGATTTGGGCTGGTGATCGTGACGCTGGCTTATGCGTTATCGCCGTTTCTGGCCGCCTCAAACGCTGCCGGGCCGGACACACGCGCTGAGATTTTAGCAGATTTACGCGCCCTGCCCGCTAACGCAGACCCGGCGCATAGAACAGCATTGGAACGTCGCTTGCTGGACGCGGACAAAGCAGTGACTGGCACAGCTGGGGTGAAAGGGAAGCTCTGGATCGCGGGGATTTCTGCGATCCTTCTGCTCGGAACATTCGGCATTTACAGCCAAATCGGCACGCCAAACTTTGTGCCGGAAACCCGCCAAGTCGCAACGCCGCAATCCAATCTAGACAGCATCATCGCGCAGATCGAGGCGCGCCTTGCCGACGATCCAGAGGACGCCACAGGTTGGTACATCCTCGGCCGGACGCTTGTCTTGCGCGAACGATTTGACGAAGGCTTTGCCGCCTATGAACGGTCATTGGAATTGAACCCAAACCCCGACGTCGACACGGAGCTCGCCTCCGCCCGAACCTATGCCGCGCGGGTGCAATCTGGCCCAAGTGCCGAAGATATCGCAGCCGCGCAGGACCTCTCCACAAGCGATCGAGACGAGATGATTTTGGGCATGGTCGAGAGCCTCAGCGCGCGACTGGCCGCTGATCCGAATGATCCGCAAGGCTGGGAGCGCTTGCTGCGCTCTCGCCGCGTCTTGGGTCAAACAGAGGCCGCCAAGGCCGACATGATCGCGCTGCGCGCCGCTCTCCCCAATCAAGCGGATGAGATCATCGCGGCGACAGGGTGGGCCTCGGCTGATCCGGAATAAGGTTTGGAGCGCGAAAGGCGCATCTGGTTTTATATTCGTAAACGCGTCTGCTACGTGTTTTCACTCGTTACTTTCCGAATTGAGACCCACCAAAGGCACGCAAAGAAAGACGTAACTAGGGTTAGATCTTACGAGCAATACTGACGCTGTCTGTTTCTAGCGAGCGGGTGATAATGGCAAGATGCGCAACAAAACAATGCCGTTACTGGGCTCTATGTTAAATTCGAGTGCTCATTTGAAAACTCGGCGAGTAAGCTAGTCTCACGACCGTAACGGCATTCGATCCATTCCAAGTAATACGGTCGATTATAAATATGGCCACCCCTATATCTACTTGCAAAATATCCGCCTCAATCTCGGTTGCGTTTGTGGCGGAAAACGTAATCTCTCCCGTGGTCAAAAGCGCATTTTCAACTAACCACTCATTTGCGCTGATATGTGTAAAATCCGCCTCTAGAACAGCGGGAACTGCCTGCGTGTTTACCCAGCGCACTTCGTATAAAAAGGGCTTACCATTGGCCAGGTGAAGGGTCTCCAAATAGAGCGGCTTACCACCTGCCTCGCCCATAATGTCTCGAACATATTTTGGCGCACGCTTTTGTTTTTCGCTTAGGACTTTATGCGAATAGGTTTTGCCGCGCTGCTCGACCTCGTGGCGGGTGATGGGAATATCAAGAGTTGCTTTTCTAACGGGGTGCAAGGCAACACGCGTACCGGCCTTGCGGCGGCGATCGAGAAAACCCTCTTCGGCAAGTTGGCGCAAAGCTCTGTTTACAGTTGCTCGTGCACACCCGAATTCCGCCGCAAGATCAACTTCTTTTGGTATCAACTCCCCTGGCTTCCATATCCCTTGGGAGATGCGATTTGAAACCTCGGCATAAAGACCTTGCCACGTGTTTGATCCTTGCTTCATTCTTTAAAGCTCACTCAAAGCCTGCTCTTTAAGGATTTAATGCACGCGCTATAATTTGTTACGATTGTCTCATGACCTATATGACGTCCTGCTTTGACCATGTGACGCCCCGCAGCCCACACATTATCAATCATGGTTTTATCACCCGCAAAGATAAAACTATCGAGCAACATGTCATCCTCTCGCCCAAGCAGATCGACATGCTGAGAATCTAAACTTACTAAGTCTGCCAAATATCCGGCTTTAATCTGCCCGCTATGCCGTCCAGAGGCTTGAGCGCCGCCCTCTAACGCGCCGTCAAAAAGCAATCTTCCGTTAGAAATCTCTTCAGTAGCCAAAACTGCACGGGCCCTATGTATCAGGCGCTGAGAATATTCCAGGCCGCGTAGTTCCTCCGTAAAGGAAATGCGGATATTGGAATCCGAGCCCACGGCGAAGCGTCCCTTATTTTCAAAGTAACGCACTGCATCGAATATTCCGTCGCCAAGGTTGGCTTCGGTTATGGGGCACAGGCCCGCAATGGCTCTAGAATTCGCAACGGCAATTGTTTCATGAGGCTGCATTTGCGTTAAGTGAATCAGGCACCAACGCTCATCTACCTCGTGATTATCAAACAGCCATTCAACGGGACGCGCACCATAAGAGGATAGGACTTCCTCAACCTCGCCGACTTGCTCTGCCAGATGCATATGCACAACATCATTGGGTCGCAGCGAAATGACCTCCGTTAAAGCCTCGCGGCTGACCGCCCTCAAAGAATGCGGAGCGACCCCTAACCGCGCATCTGTGGGAAGGTCCGATATAAAACTGTTTGCGCCAGACAATAGCGTTTCAAAACTCTCTATATTATTGCCAAACCGAATTTGCCCCTGACCGAGCTCGCGGCCATCACAACCGCCTTGCTCGTATAGGACTGGCAGTAGCGTCAGCCCTATCCCTGTTGATTGCGCCGCCGCTGCAATCCTGCCCGACAATTCCGCGGGGTCATCATAAGGCGTTCCGTCCATCTGATGGTGCATGTAATGGAACTCTGTATTGGCAGCATAGCCTGCTTCTAACATTTCCATTTGCACAAAAGCTGCAATCGTTTCGATATCATCCGGGGTTAGCTGATCAAGGAAGCGATACATTAGCTTGCGCCACGCCCAGAAATTATCACCCGGGTCCGCGCCGCGCCGCTCCGTCATTCCTGCCATTGCGCGCTGAAAGGCATGACTATGAATATTGGCAGGGGCTGGCAATAAAATGCCACAACATTGTGTAGCTGCGTCTAGCCCCGCCCGTTGAATGTCTTTTTCAACAGAAGAAATATGTCCTGCATCATCGACCGTTACGCGGACATTGTTTTGCCACGCCTCAGAAATGAGTGCGCGTTCAGCCCAAATTTTTCTCATGACGCGTCCGCTGTTGACATTTATTATGTCTGCACATAATAAATTTTGGGCACCAAAAATCAAGGCCGAAAATCGATTTGACGGATAGAGTTTTCATAAATGCGGCGCTCGCAACACTCGCCGAAGGTCAAGCGGATTACGGCCTCATCAAAAATGGCGTAATGGCTGTCTCTGAGGGCATAATTAAATGGATCGGCGAGATGTCCGCACTACCCGAAGTCTATAAATCATGGCCAGCAGAAGACATGTCAGGCCGCCTTATCACGCCAGCGCTAATTGATTGCCACACCCATATCGTTCACGCTGGCGATCGCGCCCGTGAATTTGAAATGCGTTTAAACGGCGCAAGCTATGAAGATATTTCAAAAATGGGCGGCGGTATCGTCTCGACGGTCAAGCAAACACGCGAAGCTTCGGAGCAGAGTTTAATTGAAAGCGCTTTACCGCGCATCGACAAGCTTATTGCAGAAGGCGTTACAACGCTTGAGATAAAATCTGGCTATGGCCTCGACATTGAAAATGAACTTAAGATGCTCCGCGTCGCCAAACATATTCAAACTATTCGCCCCCTGCGTATCCGCACCAGTTACTTAGCGGCCCATGCCCTGCCGCCCGAATATCATGATAAAGCTGACGCTTATATTGACGAAGTTTGCATCCCCGGTCTGATACAAGCACATGAGCTTGGTCTCGTTGACGCTGTTGACGGCTTTTGCGAAACCATCGGCTTCACACCTGCACAAATTAAACGTGTTTTTGAAACGGCTAAGTCACTGGGTATCCCTGTTAAGCTCCACGCCGAGCAGCTCTCCAATCTTGGCGGAACGAAACTCGCCGCCAAATATGACGCCATTTCCGTAGATCATCTTGAATATTTAGATGAGGCGGGCGTTGACTCTATGGCAGCTTCGGGAACGGTTGCGGTTCTTCTGCCGGGCGCATTTTACTTTTTAAGAGAAAAACAGATTCCTCCTATTGATCACTTTAGAGATAAAGGCGTGCCCATGGCCATCGCGACGGACAATAACCCTGGATCGTCGCCTTTAACATCACTCCTGCTCGCCATGAATATGGCCTGCACGTTATTTAAAATGACGCCAGAGGAAGCGCTTAAAGGCGCGACCGTTCATGCGGCGAAGGCTTTGGGTCTAACGGATTGCGGAACATTGCAGGCAGGTCAACGTGCGGATCTGGCTATTTGGAATGTCCAGCATCCGTCTGAACTCTCATATCGCATCGGGTTTAATCCCTTACATGCGAAAGTATTTGGAGGCTGTGATGGCTGAGGTACTGTTACAGCCCGGGGCGACGCGCTTAGACCAGCTTGAAAAAATCTACCGCGAGCAAAGCGCCGTCAAACTCGACCGCTCCGCAAAGCCTGCCGTCGAAACTGCGGCAGCTCAGATTCAGGATGCCGTGAATAGCGGCGATGCGGTTTACGGCGTGAACACAGGATTTGGTAAACTCGCTAGCGTCAAAATAGCCGCAGAAGACACTTCAACATTACAGCGTAATTTGATTTTGTCGCATTGTTGCGGCGTCGGTGAGCGGACTGAAACAGACATTACGCGGCTAATGATGGTTTTAAAACTCCTCTCATTAGGACGTGGAGCCTCAGGCGTTCGCTGGGAGCTTATCGAACTTATTGAGAATATGTTAGAGCGCGGCGTCACCCCTGTTGTTCCCGCAAAAGGGTCAGTCGGCGCATCTGGTGACCTTGCCCCGCTCGCGCATATGGCAGCGGCCATGATTGGCGAAGGCACCAGTCTTTATGAAGGCAAAGTCATGCCGTCAGGAGACGCACTTTCCGAAGCAGGACTAACGCCCATTACCCTTGGCGCGAAAGAAGGCCTCGCGCTCATAAATGGAACGCAGTTTTCAACCGCCTATGCTTTAGCAGGTCTGTTTCAGGCATGGCAGAATGTCCAAGGCGCGATCATCACATCTTCCCTCTCAACAGATGCCATTATGGGATCTACCGCGCCGCTGCTGGCCGAAATTCATACGCTTCGCGGACACCGCGGACAAATCGAGGTGGCGGCCGCTATGCGGGACTTGCTCAAGGGCTCCGAAATTCGTGACAGCCACCGTGAGGGGGATAGCCGCGTTCAAGATCCTTATTGTATTCGCTGTCAGCCCCAAGTGACGGGCGCTTGTGTAGATATGCTACGGATGGCGGCGGCGACATTGGAAATTGAAGCCAACGCTGTGACAGATAATCCTTTGGTTCTAAAAGACACTGGCGAAATTGTCTCAGGCGGTAATTTTCACGCCGAGCCTGTGGCCTTCGCCGCAGACCAAATCGCCATCGCTATTTCTGAAATTGGCGCCATCGCACAGCGCCGCGTCGCTTTGATGGTTGACCCGACCCTAAGTTTTGACCTGCCGCCTTTCCTAACGCCGCACCCTGGACTGAACTCAGGCTATATGATTGCCGAGGTCACAACGGCGGCGCTGATGAGCGAGAATAAACATCTCGCTAATCCATGTTCGACAGACTCAACGCCAACAAGCGCCAATCAAGAAGATCATGTATCTATGGCGGCCCATGCCGCGCGGCGTCTGATGCAGATGAATTCAAACCTGTCGCACATTCTCGCCGTAGAACTTCTTTGTGCGGCGCAAGGCGTTGAGTTTCGGCAGCCTTTGAAAACAAGCGAGGCTTTGCAACACGCAATCGACCATCTGCGCGGCACGGTTAACCGCTTAGAAGATGACCGTTATCTGGCCGACGATATTGATACCGCCCAAAGCATGATCGTTAGCGGCACATTGATGACCGCCGCGCCATCCGCTTTGAACCTGAAACTATCAGCAATTTAATGCAGCCCGTTGATGTCATAAGCGGCGACAGCCCAATCATTCTCGCTATGCCCCATACGGGACTTTATGTGCCTGATGACATCTTGGCAGGTTTTAATGAAGTTGGGCGGGAGCTGTCCGATACGGATTGGCATATTGATAAGCTCTATACGGGCTTGCTGCCCAATGCGACGATGGTTCGCGCAAACTTCCACCGCTATGTCATTGACCCTAATCGCCCGCCCTCTGGAGAGAGCCTTTATCCGGGGCAAAATACGACAGGTCTGTGCCCGCTATCGGATTTTGACGGAAATGATATATACCGCCAAGGGCATGCCCCTGATGCCGCTGAAATTACCCGCCGCCGCAAAGCCTATCACGCGCCATATCACCAAGCGCTAAGCGCGGAAATCGCACGGGTCAAAGCCTTACACGGCGTTGCCGTGTTATATGACTGCCATTCCATACGCTCTGTTGTGCCCTATCTATTTGAGGGCGCCCTTCCCGATTTTAATATTGGGACACATTCAGGCCAAAGCTGCGCGCCGGCTATCCAATCCGCCGCTACCAGTATTTGCGCCAACGCAAAGCCCTATAGCTCTGTCGTTAATGGACGCTTTAAAGGCGGCTGGACCACGCGCCACTACGGACAGCCCAATGCAAGCGTTCACGCGATTCAAATGGAACTCGCTCAGATCAATTACATGACGGAAAGCTCCCCGTGGGCTTATGTGGACAGCAAGGCCGAAAAGCTGCGCGCCGTTTTGAAATCAATTCTCACATCGCTCGAAACACGCATTTTACAAGGCGACTTGATATGACTTTTACCCGCAAAAACAGCCGTGATATTTACCCTGCTACGGGAACGGAAATTACAGCGAAGTCTTGGCTCACCGAAGCGCCTATGCGCATGCTGATGAATAACCTGCATCCTGATGTTGCCGAAAACCCACATGAGCTTGTCGTTTATGGCGGCATTGGACGCGCGGCACGAAATTGGGAAGCCTATGACCAGATTGTTGCAAGCCTAAAAACGCTCGAGGATGACGAAACGCTTTTAGTTCAATCTGGAAAACCAGTCGGCGTTTTCCAAACGCACAAAGATGCCCCGCGTGTCTTGATTGCGAACTCGAACCTTGTCCCAAATTGGGCGAATTGGGATCACTTTAATGAGCTCGATAAAAAAGGCCTCGCCATGTATGGCCAGATGACGGCAGGTTCTTGGATTTACATTGGCACGCAAGGCATTGTGCAGGGCACTTATGAGACTTTCGTAGAGGCAGGACGTCAGCATTATGACGGTGACCTAAAAGGGAAATGGATTCTGACAGGCGGCCTTGGCGGCATGGGCGGCGCACAACCATTAGCGGCGGTTATGGCGGGGGCCTCTTGCCTCGCGGTCGAATGTGACGAAACTCGCATCGATTTCCGTCTGCGGACAGGCTATGTTGATGCCAAAGCGCGAACGCTCGATGAAGCTCTCGCGCTTATTGATAAATGGACCGCAGCAGGCGAAGCCAAGTCAGTTGGCCTGTTAGGCAACGCCGCAGATATTTTCCCGGATCTGATTAAACGCGGTGTAAGGCCTGACATCGTCACAGACCAAACATCTGCCCATGACCCGCTCAACGGATATTTGCCTAAAGGCTGGACAGTCTCGCAGTGGAACGAAGCAAAAGAAAAAGATCCAAAATCCGTCGAAAAAGCCGCGCGCGCCTCAATGAAAACTCAAGTCGAGGCCATGGTCGAGTTTTGGAGACAAGGCGTTCCGACGCTCGATTACGGCAACAACATTCGTCAAGTCGCGAAAGATGAAGGCCTTGAAGATGCCTTCGCATTTCCAGGCTTTGTGCCCGCCTATATCCGCCCACTTTTCTGTAGAGGGATTGGTCCCTTTAGATGGTGCGCGCTCTCTGGCGACCCCGAAGACATTTACAAGACCGATGCTAAGGTCAAAGAGCTTATCCCAGATGATCCGCATTTACATCACTGGCTAGACATGGCGCGTGAGCGTATCTCCTTCCAAGGCCTACCTGCGCGAATCTGCTGGGTTGGACTAGGTCAGCGCCATAAACTTGGCCTCGCCTTTAACGAAATGGTGCGGACGGGTGAACTGAGCGCACCTATTGTCATCGGTAGAGACCACCTAGACTCTGGCTCTGTCGCTTCTCCAAACCGCGAGACTGAAGCCATGAAAGACGGCTCTGATGCTGTTTCTGATTGGCCCCTTCTAAACGCACTCCTTAATACAGCCTCAGGCGCGACGTGGGTGTCTTTGCATCATGGCGGCGGGGTCGGCATGGGCTATTCCCAACATTCCGGCATGGTCATTTGCGCCGACGGAAGCGAGGATGCAGATCGCCGTCTCAAGCGAGTGCTGTGGAACGACCCCGCAACAGGCGTCATGCGCCACGCTGATGCGGGATATGATATTGCGACAGATTGCGCCAAAGAAAACGGATTAGACCTGCCAGGAATTTTGGGAATGTAGAGGATTACCAGAAATTCAAGCCGCCTCATTTTACCTCGAATTTTTTCAACCTTACGACGGCATCATATAGACCAAGCAATGCATCGACAAAAAGTGGACCGATGACCCGCATGATATGCTCTTTCCCGGTATAGTGCGCGCCCTTCTCTGCGCTCTTCGCCATCCATCACCCCTTGGAAGAGCGAACTGAAAAATCTCTAGACTGATTTGGCTCGCAATTAAACTTGGACGCTCTATGAGGGTTAACCGCACGCTTCTGCCGCTGAATCGACCTCATATAACCATCTCCTGTCCTGCCAATTGTAAGGCAAGAAGTTAGGCAAATCGCGCGAGTTACCGTATGGAAAGT
>CAYPWW010000025.1:3924-32964 GCA_964414555.1 uncultured Algimonas sp. | reverse complement strand
TGGAGCCACCCGGTTGAATGATCGCCGTTGCGCCCGCTTCGGCAGCGGCGAGCATACCGTCGGCAAAGGGGAAGAATGCATCAGAGGCGACGACGCAGCCTTTCGAGCGCGGTTCATCCCAACCAGCCGCCGCTTGTGCGTCTTCGGCTTTGCGCGCAGCAATCCGGGCCGAGTCGATCCGGCTCATCTGGCCCGCGCCAATGCCGGCAGTACTGCCGTCTTTGACGTAAATAATTGCGTTGGATTTGACATGTTTCGCCACGGTCCAAGCCATGCGGAGGTCGGCCATTTCCGCGTCCGTCGGCGCGCGTTTCGTCACGACCTTTAGGTCCGCATCGGCCACCGCGCCATTGTCGCGGTCTTGCACCAAAATGCCGCCCGCCACGTTACGCTGGGTCAGAGACGGGGCTGAAACATCTGGCAAGCCGCCCGCGATCAACAGGCGCAGGTTTTTCTTCTTCGCAAAGACAGCGACGGCGTCTTCATCCGCGCTGGGCGCGATGACGACTTCGGTAAAGACCTTGACGATTTCTTTGGCCGTGGCCGCATCCAGATTACCGTTCAGCGCAACAATGCCGCCAAAGGCCGAGACAGGATCACACGCCAGCGCATCTTTATAGGCCGAGATAAAATCCCCCGCGACAGCGACGCCGCACGGGTTGGCGTGTTTAATAATCGCAACGGCGGGCGTCGCGCTTTCCCGCGCATCGCCAAACTCTGCGACCAGCTCATAGGCCGCATCTGTGTCGTTGATATTGTTATAAGACAGCGCCTTGCCCTGCAGCTGTTGCGCCGTGGCGACGCCGGGGCGGTTGGACCCATCGGCATAAAATGCCGCGGTCTGATGCGGGTTTTCGCCATAGCGTAACGCCTGTTTCAGCTGTCCACCTTGCGCACGATAAGCTGGTGTCTCGCCGACGATCTCGGCCAGATAATTCGCAATCGCGGCGTCATAGGCGGCAGAGCGCGCATAGGTCTTGGCGGCGAGCGCACGGCGCAAAGTCCCGGACGTCTGACCATCATGGGCGTCCATATCGGCCAGCACCGCATCGACATCATCGCTGTCGGTACAAACCGCAACATGGGCGTGGTTCTTGGCCGCCGCACGGATCATCGCGGGTCCGCCAATATCGATATTCTCGACACACATCTCATAGCTACCGCCGGAGGCGACAGCTTGCTCGAACGGGTAGAGGTTCACGATCAACAGGTCGATCGACAGGATGCCGTGACTATGCATCGCGTCGCTGTGGCTCTCCAGATCACGGTCGCCCAATAGGCCACCATGCACCATGGGATGTAGTGTTTTGACGCGACCATCCATCATCTCGGGAAAGCCTGTGAGTTCGGACACATCTTTGACGGGGATGCCTGCCGCCGCAATCGCGCGATGCGTGCCACCCGTGGAGACCAGCTTGACGCCGCGCTCATGCAAGGCCTGCGCTTGATCGATCAATCGGGATTTGTCGGAGACAGAAATCAGCGCGCGTTTAACGGGGGCAAGGCGTGCCGGATCAAAAGCTGGAAGATCAGGATTTGGGCTAGGCATGGCGAGGCTCTTGGAATGTGGATCTATGAATGGCCGCTATCACGCAGGTCAGCAGAGTTCCACCTCGCGGCGGCGCTCATCCACACATGTTGTAGAGCGCGTCAGCTATTGTCCTGCCGCTTCGCCGTCATTCGCGGCCACATCGACGAGTGCCAGATCGGGTTCGGCCAGCACGGGGGCCGCGTCATAGCCCGGCACGAGCTGCGCCAAAAGCTTGCGAATGCGGCTGCGGTCCCGACGGTTCAAGGCCCGGATCAGAGAGCGGACGCGGCTCAAGACAGCTTCGGCATTGCTCACCGATCCCGTGTAGCGCAACACGCCGTCCACGGAGGTCCGGATCAGGTTCTCATCGTCATAAGACAGGACTTCGGTCAGTTTTTCACCGGGGCGCAAGCCTGTGTATTTAATGTCAATATCGACGTCCGGCACTTTGCCCCGCAAACGGATCAGCTGTCGCGCGAGCCGTGCAATATTCACCGGCTCACCCATTTCCAGAACATAGATACAGCCCGACGCTTTTGGTACAGCATCGTCACGGCGGCGCGCGCGCATCTGTTCTCCGCCCAGCGCGGCGGCTTGTAGAACGAGAGCTGAGGCCTCTTCGACCATCATGAAATAACGGTCGACTTCGCGGTGGGTGACCGTCACGGGACCGCCCGCTGCGATCTGCTCTTCGAACAAGTTTACGACCGAGCCATTTGACGCCAAGACATTGCCAAAGCGCACAACAGAGGCCTGCAAAGTCGGGTGTTGTGCCTGACGCGCCAAGGTTAGCATTTCAACGATGCGCTTGGACGCGCCCATCATATTGACAGGTGAGACGGCCTTATCCGTCGAGATCAGGATAAAGTGACCAACGCCATAGGCTTCACAGGCATCCAGCACATGATAGGTGCCCATGACATTCGTACGCAGCACTTCCAGCGGGTTTCGCTCGCCAATCGGAACATGTTTGAGTGCGGCCGCGTGCAAGACGATGTCTGGACGTTCGACGGAAAAAATTTCCTGTAGGCGTGGGGCGTTTCGGACATCCCCGATGAAGGTTTTCCAAACCGGCTTTCGCCCGCGTTGGGTCTCTGGCGTGGCAGCGATCAAACGCTTTTCCAGCTCATAAAGATGCAGCTCTGAATGATCGACAAGGGAGAGCTGGGCCGGATCTAATGCAGCGATTTGTTGTGATAATTCCGATCCGATTGACCCACCTGCGCCGGTGACCAGTACACGTCGTCCGGCAAACATGTGCCGCACAGGCGTCAGGTCCAGACGGCGCATATCCCGCCCGATCAAATCCGCCGCCTCGAATGCCGAAAGCCCCTGCCCCACGCCGGGTGTATTCCGACCCAAAGGCGCGCCAAGGTCAGACGCAATTTTCAACAGCTGCGCCGTCATCGCGCGATCCGGCGCAGGGTCGACGGAAATTAATTGTAGCGGACGATCATTGCGCCGTGCCATCGTCCGGTAAATCTCGCGCAGTTCATTCGGACTACCCAGAACGGGCACAGAGCGGATGGACCGATTTTGATAGGCGCCTGTCGTCTCGATCAAACCGACAGGATTAAAGCCAACGCGGTCTCTACGCCGCGCCCGATCATTGAGGAAATTATATAAATGCGGTGCAGGGCCGATCAACAATGCGTCTTGGGAATAGGTCGAGGGCGAGCGGAAGAGCGCGCGGAAATCTCCATTCTGTAAAATCATCGCGGCCAGGCGCGTCAACACGATCGCGCCTGCGAAAACAGCCGCCGCGATGAACGGAGCAGAGCGTGGGAAATTCGCGCCGCGATCAACACCGAAAAATATGATGAGTGGTACGATCAGGAATACCAGCGCGACCCCGGCCAGTAATTTCCGGAAATCATTCAAGGTCGTAAAGCGCCAAATCGCACGGTCTTGCCGCATAATGGCCCAGACCAGAAGCGTTGCAAAGGCTGTGATGATGGCCGCGACATGGTCAATATTATTGATGATCGGCTCATTCAGGAAATCATGACGCCAGCGCACAGCGCCTAGCATGGCCCCAGACGCCAGACCGACATCCAGCAATGTTCGCGCAATACTGCGTAATTGACGTAGCGCGGGATTGACGCCGCTTTGGACGGATGGGGTGGGCGATGTCATGATGTAGCGCCCTCCTTTCCGGCTTGCGATTTCGTCGTTGTGTCGCGTCGAGCGCGCAAGCGACGGAAGGACCAGCGCACACGATTGGACCGGCTTTCCCCATCACTGTCGCAGAAGGCGGCGCCAGAAACAATGATCTGTTGGGTTTTGATCGGCGCGGAACCGTGCCCCAAATAGACAGAATCCTCGAGCGCGATCTTTCCGCCATCCGTCCGAAAGCGCCAACCAGCTCGCCCCGCCACAACCAACAAAGCGCTGCTTTGATCTTGTGACAAGCTGACTTGTACGCCCGGATGGACATGAAAACGAATATCAAATGGCACGGCATCCCGACGGACGGGCACAGACCCGACTGGCGCATAGAGGCTATCCTCGCCGCGAATATCATCGCCTGCTGCCGGCATAAAGAGGCGGCGGCGATGGCACAAACCATAATCCGCCAGGTAGCCCTCGTGATAGGCCTCGATCCAAATGCCGCTGTCTTGTTCTTTGCGAGAGGCCCGCACAGACCCGACATCTTGTTCAACAGCATCCCCAATCGTGCGACGCATCCAATCGCGCGCGAGCAAGCGTCCGGGAGAGCGGTTGTCTAAGACGAGGGTCGAGTGAGCCGCGGACGCCCGCAAAGGTCTCGCCCAGTTCATCGGCTGTTCGGGATTGAAGCCACAATTCACAATCAGCGGCCCTTCGACCGTGGACAAATCCATCGCCAAGGGGGCCAAATGCGTGTTCGTGTCAAAGGGGCGTGGCGGCGCGGAACCCGTGTCGAGCAAGACGACTTGCCCGCCAGCCTCTAGCCTCTGAAAGCCCGTATGCGGACCATATCCAAAGGGCTTTGGCGTGCCGGGCGCCACAGAAAGCAATTCTGCGATGTCAGAGGGCTCCATCTCGCCGCCGCTTTGGAAACAGGCCAGCTCTCCCGTTGGACGCCGGAAACTGGCGACAAGCGGCGCAATCCGGTCAATCGCACGTGAAATCTCGCGAGAGCCTTCTACACCGCGATCATCCAGCAAACTATCGAGGGTCAGCAAAAGGCGTAAAGCTTGGGCGGCGGCTTCGGGTGAACGTGACACATGCCCGCCATCCGGTAAAATCTGCAACGGGATTTCCGTATCTAACAAGGCAAGCCCGCGGTCCCGTAATTGTGGGCGCGTTGTGTCCGTGATCCGCGCGGACCCCATGACGAGTGCCCCCCCAGCATAAAGACGCGAGAGGCCTGGCGACAGTCCCCGTGCAGACTGGCGCAAACTGGCCAGCTGCGCCAAGACCGATGCGCGGCGCAGGTCTGATCCTGCATTGGGTTCAACTTGGCTGGCGTCTTGTATCAGCGCTGGTGACCAAAGCGCGAGCCAATGAAACAACCGCCGTGCGAGGCGACCCGCCTCCCACGCAAAATCATTGCCATCGCCATATGTCGCGATCCAACCATCGACCAGCGCTTGCGCAGACGCAATGGTGGTGTCTCCTGGGGCGGCCAACAGGTCTTCCAGCCATTCGAAACTATGCAACCAATCGGCAAAGCGCCGCGAAGGCGCGAGGGTTGTCCAAGGGGATCCAACGCCGCCCTTATTCACGCCGCAGAGTTGCCCCTCCTCCAACCCGACATCGAGAAGTTGTCCCGCAAAATGAAAGCGTCCGGCGAGGATTTCCGCGCCAGCTTCTGCATTCCCCAATTGGAGTTTCGGTTGAGCCGGATGAAACCGACCGGGGCGTTTCCCATGTAGCTTTGAAGGTAGTCCCGCAGATTTACCCGGAAATCGCAGCGCAAAAATATCCGTACTCTTACCGCGCAGAAGCTGCAGGGCCGTTCGCCATGTCGAGATGCGCGCGCTCATGCGATATCGATCAAACGCGCTTACGCGGCTTTCTGGGAACGGTCGCCACGTAGCGCCGCGATATTTTCAGCATATGTGCCTGCGCCCTTAAACACGGCAGAGCCCGCCACGAGTGAGGTGGCGCCTGCTGCGATACAGGCGGGGGCGGTTTTGGGATTCACGCCGCCATCGACCTGCAATAAAATATCTTGTCCGCCACGTGCGACATGGGCGTCGATCTTGGCTCTGACGGCTGCGATCCGGTCGATCTGCGTGTCGATGAAAGACTGCCCACCAAAGCCGGGATTGACGCTCATCAGCATAATTTGGTCGCAGAGGTCGATGACAGGATCGATTTGTTCCAGCGGTGCGCCGGGGTTCAGCACAATCCCAGCCTTCGCGCCATAATCGCGGATGGACTGTAGATTACGGTGTAAATGCGGTCCGGCATCCGGATGGATCGTGACATAATCTGCACCCGCATCGAGGAACATCGGCACGAGTAGCTCTGTCGGCGAGATCATCAAATGCACGTCAAACGGCTTGTCCGTGTGACGGCGCAAGGCTTTGACAACGGCTGGACCAATCGTCAGGTTCGGCACGTAATGGCCATCCATCACGTCGATATGGATCATATCCGCCCCAGCGGCATCAATGTCGCGCACGGCCTGTCCCAATGCGGCAAAGTCCGCAGAAAGGATGGACGGGCTGATGAGAACGTTTTGGGTCATATAAGGGTTTTACGCAAAGCGCGGGAGACTCGCAAGGAAACGAGTCAATCAGCGTGAGGCCACAAAAAAGCCCGCCGTCCTGTTGGAACGGCGGGCGATATTTTTGGTATCCGGTGTGATTACTTGCGGATTGGCAGGTAATCTGTGCGGCCATAGGAGCCGTCGGATGTGTAGCCATAGCTTGGCTGCGTTGTCGTCGTGGCCGCATCACCCGTGTAGAGATCAACAGACGAGCCAGCGTAGGACGAGGCAGAACCGCCTTGCATACACGTGCCATCCGCTTGAGCCGTTGTACCGGCTGGGCAATTCACAGGCGCCATCATTGTTGTGGCAGGCGCGCTGTAAGATGGGGCACTGTAAGTCGAACCGCTGGAATACGTCGAACCCGAGGAATAGCTCGAAGTTGAACCTGTTGAGAAGCTGGATGTCGAACCCGTCTGCATACATGTGCCATCGGATTGTGCCGTCGTGCCAGCTGGGCAGTTCACAGGTTCCATCATTGTCGTCGCAGGGGCTGTGTAAGTCGAGCCGCTGGAATATGTCGAACCCGAAGAATATGTCGAGGTCGAGCCAGTCTGCATACATGTGCCATCGGATTGTGCCGTTGTTCCGGCTGGGCAATTCACAGGCGCCATCTGCACGGACTGCGTGTAGCTAGGCTGTGTGTATGTTGGCTGCGTATATGTTGGCGCTGCGACAGGGGCTGGCTGTGTGTAAACAACAGCTGGCTGAGGCGCACATGTGCCCAACTGCGCACAATCCACATAAACAGGGGCCGGGTTATAGGCAGGCGCCGCTGTGTAAACAGGCGCAGCAGGTGCACCGTAACGGCTGTTCGCAACTGGGTTTAGCGGAGCTTGTGGGGCTGGCACACAGGCTTGGCCACAATTCTTGCCGGATTCATAATCATACACATTACCGTAACGGCTTTGCGCATTGGCGGTGAGGGTGAGGCCGGCCACACCAACTGTGGCGATCAAACCGGCTTTGAAAATCTTTGTCGTGCTCATGGTTGAGCCTCCCATTCTGATACAACTCGGACGCTGTCTTGCAAAGCTTAGACCAAATTGAGGTTAACGCCCGATTACCGGATTAACCATAATTATCAGCCCATGCGCCGCATCGCCGCGATGAAAAAGCCGTCCATCCCCCCATGTTTGGCGAGGTCACACGGCAATGTTCGAACCGTTCCCCCAGCAAACCTGTCGGGCAAAAGATCCAATCCGGTCAGATTTGAAAGCGGAATAAGGCGGAAATCGGGCGCATTTTCCAAAAACTTTGTCACGCGCGGCATCCCTTCTTCCGGTTGGAGCGAGCAAACGGCGTAAACCAACACACCATTTGGGGCGACATGGGAGGCCGCACGCGGGATAAGGCGGTCTTGCAAACGCACCAAATCTGCGACGGACTTCGGCGTTCGATTATGCAACACATCTGGATGACGGCGGTACGTGCCCGTTGCCGAACAGGGTGCGTCCAGCAATACAGCATCAAACGGGGCTTCTGACTCCCACTCCAGAGCATCCGCGCAAATCACATTGGCTGAGAGCTTTGTGCGCGTCAGGTTATCTTCCAAACGGCGCAAGCGGCCTGCGGACTTGTCGACAGCTGTGACCTCTGCGCCCAAAGCGGCTAGCTGCAAGGTTTTCCCGCCCGGTGCCGCGCACAGGTCGAGGATACGTTTGTCTGACACGCCTTCAAATTGCGCGGCGAGGACCTGTGCCGGTTGAGCAGCGGCAATATCTTGCGCCCACCATTGTCCCGTCTCAAAGCCTGGAAGGGCCGTGACATCCCCGATCGAGGGTAAGCGCACGGTCTGCCCTCCGAGCTTTTTCGGCTCTAACTCCGCCGCGACCATCGCATCGAACAAGGCGTCGCGATCGCCGCCAACGCTCATATCTAGCACAGGATCTTTGATCAGCTGCGCGCACATCTTGCGCGTCGGAATCTTGTCATAGGCGCGTTCCCACGCCCCACGGATCCAGCCCGGCACATTATCGCGTGGCGGGGAGCCAGCGGCCAATCGCGGGCCCTCTTTGACGACATTGCGCAACACGGCATTGGAGAAATTGGCAAAGCCCTTCGACGGTTTGCGCGATTTTAGCATCTCGACCGTCTCACCCACCGCCGCATGGGCTGGCACGCCCATAAAGACGATCTGCGCCGTCGCTGTCTGCAAGCCCGCCATCACAAACGCCGTCGGAGGTTTGCGCAAGAAAGGTTTCAGCACAGCTTTGATCTGGCCCATCCGCCGGAAGGTCGTCGCCGCAATGGCGCGCGCAAAAGCTCGGTCGCGTGCATCGAGCTCTGCATAGTCACCTGTATTTGCCAGCGCCCGTTCCAGCGGTGCACCATTGGCGGTGACATCCATCACAGCCAAGGCGGCACAGCGGCGGGCTTTTACGGAGTCGGATATGTCGTGACGATCATCGCTCATGGGGCGCGCCCTAATCCAATCCGACCCTCAGGTATATAAAGACATGCCATCCCGAGCATCGCGAGACTATGACGCCGCTTCGGTCAGGCCGAGGGCTTCTTTCGCCGTGCGCGTGACCGATACATAATCCAGCTTACCGGTTCCCAAGACGGGAACCTGGGTGACACTGACGATTTTTTTCGGCACGGCGAGTTCTGGAACGCCGTGGGTCTGGGCCCAAGCCAACAACTCATGACGTTTGGGATCGGGATGATCCGTGACAAGGATCACCTGCTCCCCCCGGCGCTTATCCGGCGCAATCGCAGCCGCATGCATATAGTCTGGCCACAGAGCGGCGGCGCAATTTTCGACGACCGTTAGTGAGACCATCTCTCCGCCGATTTTGGCAAAGCGTTTGATCCGCCCGCGAATGACGTAATAGCCCTCTTCATCAATCGAGACGACATCGCCCGTATCGTGCCAGCCATCCTTGAGGGGCACGACTTCGCCGGGGCTGTCGGGCGAGATATAGCCCTTCATGATGTTCGGCCCCTTGACCCAAAGTGCGCCAGCATCGCTGAGACCTTCCACCGGCTCCAACCGCGTTTCGATCCCCGGCAGCATTTTTCCAATCGTGCCAGAGCGAATATCCCCCGGCTGGTTCGCCGCCAGAACAGGCGCACATTCCGTCACGCCATAGCCTTCTAGGACCTCAAAAGAGAACCGCTCGCTCGCAACTTTCCGCGTTTCCTCGCGGACACGTTCGGCCCCGCAAACGGCGATACGCAAAGACGACAACCCACCATCCGCACTGGCGCGCATATATTGCTGTAGAAACGTATCCGTCGCGAAGAGCACCGTCGCCCGCGTCTTGAAAATCCGCTTGGCAATTGTCTTTGTCTGTAACGGCGACGGGTGCAGCACAACGGGTCGCCCAGAGAGCAAGGGCCAGAGCGTCCCCGCCGTCAGGCCGTAACAATGAAACGTCGGCAGCGGATTAAAAAACTTGTCCCCGGGCTGTAGCTGCACATGCTCTTCGATCTGCTCGATATTGGCGAGGATGTTCGCATGGGTCAGGACGACGCCCTTGGGGTTTCCTTCTGTGCCCGATGTAAAGAGGATCACGCCTGTTTGGTCCGGTGCGACACGCGGCACAAACATGCCCGGCAGGATCGGACCCAAAACAGCGCGGATCTTACCTTGCGTGCCAAGTTGTTCGCGCAAGTCTTCGAGGTAGACGATGTTCACGACCTCGGACAGCTCCTCGATCAGCGTATGCAGGCCTGCAATTTCGATGAATTTCCGCGCTGTCAGAACCGTTTTCAGCGGCGCCGTTGCGCAGGCCGCTTTCAAATTTCGGATACCGGCTGAGAAATTCAGCATGGCCGGCACACATCCCGCCGCTTGGATTGATAAAAATGCAATGACCGCGCCTGCCCCTGTCGGTAAGAAAATCCCGACGGCCTCACCCCGTGCGCACATACCCTGCAGCGGAGACGACAGCGCAAACATGGCTTGGCGCAGCGTCCCATATGAGAACTGTCGCCCATCGCCATCTGTCACGATCTCAGTCTTGGCGCCATGCGTCTTGCACGCCTCCAAAAAGGCCTCGACGAGACTCCGTCTTGTCCGCCGTTGCCCTCGACGCGACAACGGTTCGGATATCAGAATATCAGTAGTCAAATTGCGGCCTCACGAAATGCATCGCATGACCCTAGCCAGACAGAACCAAAATGAAAATAGCGGGCTTCAAAGCAAGCTACGGGCAGTATAGGTAAAGTTTCTGAGGAAATTCTGGAGCGGGCGATGAGATTCGAACCCACGACCCTCACCTTGGCAAGATACAAAAGCGCTTTATCATCACTTACGCCTATTGACGCTCGAGATACATAAAGTTCTGAAACAGTTGACTTATTCTTCCTAATACTACTCTGACTCTCTCTGAAGTAACGGCCAGTTTCGCTAGTCGTCTGCTTCCAAATTGCTTCCAAATTGAGAAAGTCAATTATGTCGAAACTTACAAAGCGGGTGGTAGATGCCGTTGAATCGACAGGGCTAGACCACTTTATCTGGGACAGTCAGATGCCCGGCTTTGGTTTGCGTATTTCTCCAAAAGGTCAAAAGTCGTTCCTGATCCAATACCGTCATCAAGGTAAAACGCAGAGAATGCGGTTGGGCCGAATGGGCCGCGTGACAGCAGATGATGCACGCCGTCAGGCAAGAATACTCTTAGGCCAAGCGGAAGCGGGTAAGAACCCTGCGGCCATTCTGGTAACAAAACGAAAAAACCCTACCCTCGCAAGTGTTGCAGAACGATTTGTCGCTGAACATATAGATGTCCGCCTAAAGCCCCGAACAGCGGCAAATTATCGTTCCGTTTTGCGCGTCTATATTTTGCCCGCGCTCGGCGACAAGCGGATCACCAATGTCTGTCTAGCTGACCTGAACGCTCTCCACTCCAGTTTGAGTGACAAGCCAAGCCAAGCAAATCGCGCGGTGCTCGTTATGTCCAAACTACTGAATCTGTCAGAGCAATGGGGACTGCGCACAATGGGTAGCAATCCAGCGGGTCACATCCAACTTTTCAAAGACAATAAGCGAAACCGCTTTTTGGATAAAGCTGAGTTGCGACGATTATGGGAAACGCTGGACCTGTTCGAGAGAGAAGAGAGAGCAAGCGCTTACGCCATACAGGCTTACAGACTTCTCATACTAACGGGTTGCAGACTCGGAGAAATCCAAACACTGAAATGGTCATACATACGGGCAAACAGAGTGGAGTTCCCTGACTCCAAAACAGGCTACAAACGCCTTCCCCTGAATGCGAAAGCGATGGAAGTATTAAACAGGACCGTTCGTCAAGAAGATAATCCTTATGTAATTTGCGGCGACAAGCCGGGCGCACATATTGTCAATTTGCAAAAATCTTGGCGGCGAATTCGAACGGAAGCTGGGCTAGAAGGTTTACGGATACATGATTTGCGCCATACATTTGCATCTCAAGCCGTAATGAACGGAACGCCTTTAGCGCTCGTTAGTAAGTTACTAGGGCATTCGAAGATCGCGACAACAATGCGCTATGCACATCTTGCGGATAGCGAGCTAATGTTAGCAAGTGAAGGCATCGGGAACTTGTTAGGTCAAGAAGATGAATAACGATGGGTTAGCTAGAGAATACTTATCTAAGGCTGTTCACAACATTGAATGTGAAACTCTTCGTCAAAACTGCATCGATCTCTTTGATAAGGTCATTTTCCCTCTTGGTGGATATGAACTGTTCAAATCAGGCCAATTGAATGAGCTTGGCCAGAAGATTGATGAAAGTGTCCTTGATGGCCTAACACTACTAGGTCTCTACCAGCAGTCAAAGCCGACATTGAGGCAAAAGTTTGGAATACCTGTAGAATTAGTTGAAGACGTTGTGGAGTGTTTGGAGGCACATGCGGTGGGATATGTGAGTCACCGTCAAAGCGATGTCATGCGTGGCCCAATAAAGTCAATTCACGAAACCATTGTAAGTTTTGTTGATGATCTTTCGTCTTTATCGTCGCTTATTTCAGACGACCAATCGGACTTTACTGCATTCTTGTCTATGGCGTCAGGCGACAAAGACGCATCTATTGCCTATTCGAATGCACTCTCATCAATAAAGCAAGCTGAGAGAGTGCTCCGAGATATGCCAGAATTTTTGCTTAATTCTGGCTTTGCGAAGAGTTTGGAAATCGGCAAGCGCTCGCCTCGGGGCAATCCTGCTTTGCAGTATTGGGTAGAGCGCGTCTACAGTTTGTGGGTTCAACATTTAGAGAGAAAGATAGATAATTCTAACGATGGATTTAACGGTAGAATTCACCTCTTGGACTTGCTGGAATTCGCTCTTCGACCTCTACATCCGGCGGTAGAGTTTAACACGATTGATAACATGTTGCGGAAAGTTCAGAGAGACGTGAAAAATCGCGGTGGATTTAGTCACCCTAAATTTTCGTTAGGTGCTTCATCGCCATTTAGAGCGATAGAGCGCAATTGGGAGTCATAGACCGAATCAGAAGGATTTACGATGACTTCACACCCAAACTACCACCCCGACCAACTTATGACTGAGAAAGAGGCTGCCGGCATTCTTTGCTACTCGCAACGCGCGTTGCAAAATTGGCGCGTGCGAGGTGGTGGGCCAGAATATGTGAAGGTCAATGGCAACTCTGTTCGCTATCAGATGCGCGATCTTACTGCGTGGATCGACGCACGTAAGCAAAAGCATACCTCCCAAGACTTCGGATAATCGGTTTTGCCTCTTGAGGGTTAACCGCACTTGAGAGGACTTTGAGGGCACGTGCGATCTCTATCGTATTGTGAACTTTAGCGCGTAGGGGGCGGGTCTTACCCGACCCCTACGCCACTCTCCGGGCACGTCAGTGCCCTCAAATCAAAAGCGGTTCGCGTGCGGAGCACGTGCTTTTCCCAAATTCAAAAACAATGAGAGGGGGTCTGTGTGACACCCCCCTCTAGCCTGCCGTAGCGTACTGCGGCGTAGCTATTCACATGAAAGAACGCTTCATGAAAATTGTTCATTCCGGCTTTGATAGCCTTTACTTCTCGCTCCAGGGTGCATTGTCCGCGCAGGCCATCAAACGCTATGAGATGCTGAAAAGTCTCGCCATAGAGAAAAATGGAAATGAAGTGTTTGAAGTGGTGGGCCGCTCAACTCGCTACAGCCTCCAGCCCAATGGCAAGAGGGGAGGATATACATACCTTATAGACACGGGTCTTGTCGGATCGACGCTTTGTTTCAAGACAAGCCTGTCACGGGATCAACACAATGGCTTTGTTGAAATTTCATCGGCTTGCCTGTTGGCCTATGGCTGGAAAGCCGCAATCGAACAAACGCTAGATCACGTGGCTGCTGTGGGCTTTCACGTTGAGTCGATCAGCTTTAACCGTGTAGATTATTGCATCGACTTCCTCGACGCTCAGATAGAAATCTACCCACGTGATTTTATTGTCCATTCCCGTGTGAAAAAGCGCGCGTATCATGAGCCACTCAGCGTCATCAATCACGTGGAGAAGCGGAGTGTGGCGCAATCGGATCACGTGAAGAGCCTTACGCTTGGGACAATGCCGGGACGTCAAATTATTCTGTATGATAAACGCGCGGAAGCTATCGAACGTCGCAAGCTCTATTGGTTCGACGCGTGGGGTATTGATCGACACGATACAACACGAACGGTTCATCGCGTGGAGGTTCGAGCAGGGAAAAACCATCTGATGGCGAACCGTCTTCGCACCTTAGATGACTTTGAGTGCCATATAGGCTTGATCCTGCAAAACGCTGTTAGGGACATGCGATGGGTGCAGAGGTCCCCTACAGACGCCAATGTATCACGTGCGCCTCTGCATCCCCTCTGGCAGGCCGTGCAGGCCCACATGCGGAACGCTCTTGCTCCCTACACGGCACCTCTATCACAGGAGCGGATCACTGAGCGCATGCGGAACAATAAGCGCTTAGAATATCGACAACAGGTCGTGGGGAACCTTGGGGGGTACATGGCTTGCGGCGATGTAGCTTATGAAGACATACAGCAAGAGATGCAGGCTTTGATTGCGGACATCTCAGAGCAGCTCTCTAGCGATTCTGCCCCGCCGTTAATCAAAGCGTATAATCGAACGAAAGAGAGGTGGGGGTCGGTTTGATGAGGCGGATTTAGCTGCCATTCTCTGTTGGATAGGGTTTGTCTGGGAGGGCACTTTTTTACAATTGGTCTTGCTTTTTCGGAATGATTGCACCTAGAAATTGATTAAAGGAATTGGGCTGAGGGTTGAAATATGACGAAGATGAGTTTGCTGGAAGGCCGATTTCGGCACGTTAGTAAGTCTCATTTTTCAGAACCCCTTTTTCGTTTTGGTAAACGTCCTAGCGTTTTGCTCGCTCATCTATTCATCATTTTCGTTTCGCTTTTGGCTCCTGCATCCTACGCGCAAGGCGGGATTGGAGGTGGGGATGGTCAACCGCAACCGCCGGAGCCAGTCATCGACTGGCAAGCCAAACAGGATGCAAATGGACGGCTTGAAGGGCTGGGCGTCGGCTTGCTGGGTGAGTCCATTGACCCGCATACGGGCGGTCTTTCCTTCCAACACACGGATGTATCTTTGCCAGGTAACTCCACCCTAGATGTGTCTATTAGCAGACGGATCAAAACTGGCGGCCTCTATCATCCAAGTGTCGATGCAGAGTTTGGGGACTGGGAGCTTATCGTACCGCGTATCAAGGTGACGACGGCTTCCGCATCAAACTACCGTACGGGCAATCGTTGCAGCATGAACAATCCTCTACAGATGGTTCAAGTTCCTTACCCTGAAATTGCGAATGATAGAGGTCGCATCATGCGTAATCGCCCAACTTACTCAAATGAGTATTCAAGCGGTATTATTTTGGATGTTCCTGGGACTTCGCCGCAGACAATGGTCAAGAGTACAACCCCGATCCTGCCGATGTTTGGCAATGCGCGTTATGTTACCAAATCGGGTTGGAAAATCGATTGCCTTAGTAACATCACAGGCGGCGGTGAGGGCTATACCGCGACGGCTCCCAATGGGACAATATATCGTTTTGATCGCTTCTATGAAATCGAGGCCCCGCGCCTAGGTTTTTTGGGCCATACCAGTTCTGCTTTTGATCGCTATGCCAGCATTGTTGCCGCCACGCGTGTAACAGATGTTCACGGCAACACTGTCGATTATACATATGATAGTTTTAATCAGCTGACCCAGATCGAGGGTAGCGATGGCCGCGTCATCACGCTTGATTATGCCAACGGAAAGATATCGCGTGTCAGTGCCAATGGCCGCCATTGGGATTATGATTATGATGTAAATTCCCTCCAATATTATGCTCGCTTTCAGCCCTACACGGCACAATCTGTCTACATGGGTGGTGGATCAAAATTTGTCGGAAGCTACCCCACACTGACGAGCGTGACTCAGCCGGACGGCAATGCCTGGGATTTAGACTTGCAGGCGATGTCAGCAGAAGTCCCGTCAGCTTTATCCTGTGCAACAGAGAGCTATGGTGTCTCGGTGACGCATCCTTACGGGACCGAAGGCGAGTTTATAATCGTGCCTTACAAGCATAAGGTGACGGGGAGCACGCTATCTCCAAGGCCTAACAACGTCACGCCAGGATACTGCCCAAACCCAGAACCCAACACGCCGAATGCACGTGGGTTTAGTATGACCTCACAGTCGCAATATTACGCGCCGACATGGATGTGGTCGACCGTTACGAAGCGACTGTCTTCAGAGACCATGCCTGCGATGATGTGGAGCTATGAATATGAACTCGATGAAAATCCGGCTGGACCGAATGACGATCTGCTGAACTGGACAAAGATCACCCAACCTGACGGCAGTATTCATAAATACTATCACGGTTGGGGGACGGAGCCTGTCATAGGAAACCAGCTGGTAAAGAAGGAAATTATTTCAGATACAGGTATTTTGCGGGAAGAAAGCTACACGAATATCTGGGAGCCTAGTAACTTTGGATGGGATGGCCTCACAGGCGGACGGCTGGAGTTTTTTGCTGAGCGTCCGCGACACGTGACGAAAGTGGTTGCGCAACAAGACGGCGATACGTTCACGACGGAGAGCCAGTTCAATATATCCCGCACGTCGCCTGCTTACAGCTTCGGCAACCCAACGCAGAAGACAGTTTATAGCAATGTCTCTACATCGCCTCGTATCTTTGAATATACCTATGAGCACCAACTGACGAACTGGATACTAAACCTTCCAAAGACAACGGCTGTGAATGGCCGGCAGCTTGTCGAGTATTTTTATAATACCGACGGTCAGAAGACTTCTCAGTCTCGATATACCCAACCGAACTACTTCACATTCTCTTATAATGCGGACGGCACACCATACCGCGTGACGGATGCACTGGGTCGTATCAGTCAGGCCAAATACTGGACCCGAGGGACGCCACAAGAAATCAAGAAAGCGGTGGGGACGGTTGACGAAGTCACCATTGAGCAGACGGTTGATGATAATGGTTGGGTAACGTCCCAAACGGACGCCAAGAACAACACAACTTCCTACTCGCACGATGCCATGGGCCGCATGATCCAGTTAAATCCATCAGGCGGGTTTTGGGTGAATACGGATATTGATTATAGCTTCCCCCCTGATGGCGGTGCGGTTCAGACGATCACCAAAGGCCAGGCCAAGACAACGATTACATATGACTCGATGTTCCGTCCGGTTTTGGAGCGTAGCCAAGCGACGGATACGGCCTGGTCATCCTATGTGAATACGAAATATGACGCGATGGGGCGCAAGGTTTTCACATCCTTCTCATCCATCAGTGCGACTGAGGCAGATGGCATATCGCAGGCTTTTGATGCGCTCGGCCGTCCGACAGAGACGCGGGTCAACGGCGCGCTCACGTCCACGACAAGCTATAGCGCGGGTCACCAGACGACTGTTTTAGACGCTTTGGGTCAAGCGACTATCTATACCGACAATGGCTTTGGTGAGCGTATCAATATCCTGCAGCCCGAAGGGGTGAATACAGAGATCGTACGCGACGTCTGGGGCAACCCCGTGCGTGTGACACAATCTGGAGCATCAGGCGGCTATCCCGTCGCCGAGACACAGCACTATGTCTATGATGATCAGAACCGCCTCTGTGACCACTACACCCCTGAGTCTGGCTCCACGCGCTACAGTTACACGGCTGCCAATGAAGTCGAGATCGTCTCCAAAGGCCACGACCGCGCGACAAGCTGTCAGGTGCCCAACGGGGCTTTGCGATCCATCGAGTCCTATGATGCGCTAGGCCGGTCTATTCGGACGCATTATCCGAACTGGGCGACGCCGGATGTCTATCGCTACTATGATGGAAATGGCCAGATCACGCGTTTGGTTCGCGGTGCATTCTCGGACGAACACGCCTGGTTCGATCAGGGCGATGTGGTCGAGCAGGCCTACAGCTATAACGAGATCGGCTTGCTGGAGAGCGAACGCACCCGTGTGGATGGGCGAACCTTCCTGCAGACTCACGATTATAACGAGAATGGCTTTCTGGAGAGCACGGATCGGACCTATCGCAACCACGCTTGGGGTGCGGGCGAACTATACCAGACCTTCGTCAATTATGCGCCTGACGGGTTAGGCCGCGTGGGGGATGTCACGGCGAACGGGGTTTCCATTGCATCGGATGCGACCTATCACCCCAACGGGGCGCTGCATATGCTCGACTACGGCAATGCCTCGACCTATCTGATGGAGCTCGACCCCCGACAGCGGCCCGAACGCGCGACAACCAACAGTGCTTATGGCGCGCTGCTGGACTATGCCTATACCTATGACGCCAATAGCCGCATTCTCACGGCTGATGATATTGCGACCCCATCTCAGAACCGCAGCTTTACCTATGATGCGATAGGGCGGGTCGCCACGGCGCAAGGGCCTTGGAATATCGCGACCTCTCCGGCCGCCCCGCAGGCCTCCGCCAGTTTCACCTATGATGCTTTGGGTAATCTTCGGACGCGGACGTTGGGGGCGAGGGCTTTCACCTATAACTATAACGCGAAGAACCAGCTGAGCTCTCACACGGATACGGGTGGGGAGACGCGCAACTTGCGCTATGACACGCGCGGGAATATCGATCGCATCGGCTATCAGTACCTGCTGCACAACGCCGCCGGTCGCCCGCGCTTTATCTCGGGCTCGCGGCCAGACACGACAAATGGCGTGTTCCGCTATGACGGGCACGGGCGTCGGATAAAGGCCGTCTCGCAGCTGGCGGGCGAGAGCGGGCCGACGACGCATTACAATGTCTATGACGCGGTGGGCGCTTTGGTCTGGGTCGTGAAGGACGACAGCCCCATGGCGAGCGAGCGGCACGTCTCGGACTATGTCCAAATGAACGGTCGGAACGTTGCGCGGATCAAGACGGTTGGGTCGCCCGCGACCTATACGCAGCAGGTCACGTGGTTGCACACGGATCACCTGGGCACGGCGTCGATCGGGGCGGACAGCAGCGGCCTGGCCGTGTGGCGGGACACCTACTCGCCCTTTGGCATGTCCCTGACGGACAACCCAGAGAATGACGACGTCGCCGGCTTCACAGGCCACATCCGCGACGCCGCCACAGGCCTGAACTATATGCAAGCCCGCTATTACGATCCGGTGATCGGGCGATTCTTGAGCATTGACCCCGTGGATTTTATCGGAAGTGGCGGTGATCCAAGGTATTTTAATCGGTATGCTTACACCGCGAATGACCCAGTTAACTTAATTGACCCTACTGGTGAGACTATCGAGGTTTTATATCATGAAGTGGCTTTGGGAAATGATCATGCATCCATAAGGTTTACACCAGACGATCAAGATGCCTATGCAAGCAATCCTGATTTTCAAAACACCGATGAAAACGGCAACAGATATTCTGTTTTAAGTGCAGGCCCAGAAGGTGGTGATTTAGTTAGCGATGTAAACAGAGAAAGTGATTTGGGCCCGCAGGAAGGTGGAGCTGAAATTACCTTACCTGATGGTGTTAGTGAGGATGAAGCTTTTGCAACATTAAGTCAGTTAGATAGTAATTACGGCGATAACCTAGACTATGATTTGTTTCCTGCAAATGAAGGAGAGCGAAAATGGTGGCGAGCCGATGATGGACACAACTCAAATAGTTACGTTTCAGGCGTCTTAGGAGCAGCAGGTATAAATGCCCCAAATTTGCCAGGAGCCAATACCCCAGGATATAATAAACCTGTTCCCGCTGTTAACTTTACATTGGTTCAAAAGCCATGAGTGAAATCATCAGAAGTTCTTTCAAACCAATCAATATACTTTTTTCATTGTGGTTGTTGTTGAATTTGTTCGGCGAGCTAATAGTCTACAAAGGAGGGTTGGCTTACGACAGCTCTGGCCCATCATCTATGATCTGGTGGCTAATAAAAATCCTGACCTTTCCTGTTTGGGTTGGAAGAGAGGTTCTAAACAGTTTTTTTGAAATGCCAAAAAATTACGAAACCTTTTTTGCTCATGTAATTGCAATAGCTCTGGTTCTTCTGATTTTTTTATTGTTTAATCGGCAGTTTAATAGAAGTGCTTGAAAACGAATTGGGCTAAGAAAAAGGATCAGATTGGGCGTGGAACAAGATAAATGGATTTAGCAAGAGATAATCCTAACCGTAAAATATTCTACAACGAAGTAGATACTGAGTTTCTACGATCTCATTTTCAAGAGACATTGGAGGGTTCGAATTTTATCGAAGATGTTTGTGAGTTATTTTCTCGCTACAATGCTCAATGCGTTGGTAGACCTAGTCATGCTTTAATATTCCAGGGTGATTTCAAGCAGTTTGAAGACTTATTAGTTGATGAGAATGCAGGGCTAGCTAGTTGGAGCCAAATATATTTCAGTTTGGGTGAAAGTGAGTGATTAGGTTTTTTCTCTCTGCGACTTGCATGGCTAGGTGACTTACCTCCGCAAGGTTTATGTCGACAGCATGAAAACTAGTAAGTACCTCCACGTTCACATTCCGGTTCATATAAAGAAGAACCTATCCGAGAATGTACCCAACGTTAATCCATGATGAGGTCTTTTGAGGCATATGCTCAAGCCGAAAACAAATGACCAGCGATCCTAATACCTGCTGCATGTAAACTATCCACAGGCCAATCAGGCGAGAGAATACGCCTCGCGCGGCTTCCAAATCGCTTCCAAGTTGAAACTGTCGAAAACCTATAGGCTTTCGCACTGAGCGTAAGGCCTTGTTATATTTGGGAAATTCTGGAGCGGGCGATGAGATTCGAACCCACGACCCTCACCTTGGCAAGGTGATGCTCTACCACTGAGCTACGCCCGCTCACGAGAATTGCGTAGAAGGCAGTTGCCTGCCTGCGGTAGGCGCGCGGTATAGACGCAAAGCGCGCGGGTGTTCAACCCTTTTTGCAAAGGAAAACGCAGGGGCCCAAATCGGGGATTCGCGGCGGGCTTGGAACTGTGCTAGATGGCTCTCTCGACAGCGGAAGGTGCAGACGATGTTCAATGAAAAACTTGTGAAAACGGCCAAGCAACTGACGGCCTATTGCCAGACAGGGCAAGAAGACAAAGGCATGGATGAGCTCTATGCACAGGACTGTGTCTCGGTCGAGGCGCTGGCCATACCCAACAGCCCCATCGGCCAAGAAGCCAAAGGACTGGACGCCATCCGCGCCAAAAGCGAATGGTGGTTCGCCAATAATGAGGTGCACAGCAATACGGCGGAGGGACCATTCCTCCACGGTGAGGACAGTTTCTCGCTGATCTTCGACATGGACGTCACAGATAAAACGACAGGCGAGCGCATGCAGATGCGCGAAGTCGGGCACTATACCGTGAATGCGGACGGACAGATTATCCGCGAGGCTTTTTTCTATCCGCCTTTCGACGCGGGCTAATTCTGCGTAAGGGCGCGTGATGATTTCCCCTGCCCCGCATCCATCGGAACCCAAGCTGTACGCACTGTTGGATCAGCTGGGCATCGCGCATCACACCGTCGAGCATCGCGCGGTCTTCACCGTCGAAGAGGGTGCAGATGTAAAGGCGAAACTGCCCGGCGGACATACAAAGAACCTGTTTTTGAAAGATAAGGCTGGGCAATTCGTTTTGATCAGTGCGCTGGGCGAGACGCAAATCCGCCTGAACCAGATGCACAAGCGTCTGGGCACGAAACGCCTGTCCTTTGGCAAGTCGGAGGCGCTGCTGGACTATCTCGGCGTTGTGCCGGGATCGGTCACGGTGTTTTCCGTGCTGAACGACACAGATGCGAATGTCAGGCTCGTCCTCGATAAGGCCCTGTTCGATCATGCGCAGGTCTGGTTCCACCCGATGCGGAACACTGCCAGCACGCGGATTGCCAGTGCTGAGCTGCTCCGCTTTGCAGAGGCCACAGGGCATCCCGCGACGGTGATCGATTTTTCGGAAGGTCTGACATGAGCTATGGGTTGAGTGTTTTGGGGTCCGTCAATTTGGACCTGATCGTGCAGTTGGAACAGCTGCCAAAAGCGGGTGAGACGATCACGGGCGGGACATACTCAGCCCTGCCCGGTGGCAAGGGCGCGAATGTTGCCGTCGCAGCGCGGCGCTTGGGCGCGGAAACGGAAATCCTCGCGGCCGTCGGCGATGATGATTACGCACAGCAGGCGCTCGTCAATCTGGAGGTCGAAGGCGTTTATTTGGACGCTGTGCGCAAACTGGATGCGCATACGGGGCTGGCCTTTATCAGTGTCGCCGCCGACGGAGAAAACCAGATCGCCGTGGCCAGCGGGGCCAATGCGGCCTACGCGCCGGAACATCTGCCAAAGCTCTGCAGCGATGTGTTGGTGACCCAGTTTGAAATTCCGGTCGAAACGATCCGCGCCGCGCTGGACGGCTATGAAGGCACGGTGATTGTCAACGCGTCACCTGTCCGCGAGGATGTCGCAGACATTCTGGCGCGGGCCGATGTTGTCATCGTTAATGAGGGCGAGGCGTCGCAATATGATTTGCGCGATCACAAAGGCCTCGTCTGTGTGACGCTCGGCGCACACGGCGCAGAATTACGACGCGATGGAAACATCATCGCGACAGCTCAACCACCCGCCGTCGAGGTCGTGGACACAACGGGTGCAGGCGATGCCTTTGCCGCAGGTCTGACCGTAGGCTTGGCAGAGGGCATGGCAGACGCGGACGCCCTGCGCTTTGCCTGTGCGGTTGGCGCGCTGACCGCGACGCAACTTGGCACGCAAACAGCTAGCCCGACGCGCGCAGAAGTGGATGCGATCTTGGCGCGCTAAAACGCAGACTTTAAAACTCAGGCTTCATGTCGAAATAGCGCGCGGGCAGCGTTCCGCGCTGGCGCAATTCATCTTCGGAACAGCCGCGAATTTCATGCGGGAAAACCGTCCATTCATTCGTTTCATGGATGTAAAAATCCGGCACGCGGTCCGTCAGGTTCCGCTCTGGTTTATAATAGATCGTCCCAACCCGAATATCGCCCGGCGTGTTCTTGCGGCACCGATCGCGGACCTCGCGGATGATCGCATCGACGCTACGACCACTGTCGAAAATATCATCGATGATCAGCAGCCGATCTTCCGCGTCGATGATGTCGACGACATGTTGCAAGCCGTAGACTTTGACCTCTGGCAGGGTTTCCGACCCATCAAAACTGCTGACCCGCGCGCCATAGCTGGCCGTGCGGATCGCGAAATGGTTCGTTGGACAGCGCAGGGTTTCCAGCACCTCCTGAACCGCAATACCCACGGGTGTGCCGCCACGCCAAACGCCCAGAATAAAAGACGGCTGAAAGTCGCTCTCATGGATACGCAGGGCCAGCTCAAAACTGTCGCGTAGCAAGTCCTGTGTGCTGACAAAGACTTTTTCGATGTGAGGTGTTGGATCGGCCATAGCCGGGCGCTTAGACGACTGCGGGCTTTCCCTCAACCGCTGGAGGTCGCATAAGCGCCAATATGGAAAACCGCCCCCTGATTTTTGACTGCGACCCCGGACAAGATGACGCGATCAGCTTGATGATGGCACTAGCGCCTAACACGGCTCTGGATATCCGCGCGATCACTGTCGTGGCGGGGAACACGCGGCTGGATAAATGCACACGCAATGCGCGGCTGATTGCGGAAATCTGTGGCCGTACTGACGTACCGATCTATGCGGGCTGTGTAGGTCCGTTAAAGGCAAAAGTCGCCTCTGCCGAGGATGTGCACGGCATCGAAGGTCTCGACGGCATCGAGATCTATGAACCGAAATTAAAAGCCCAAGAGGAACATGCCGTCGATGCGATTATCCGACTCTGTCGCGAACTGGACACTGTTGTCCTCGTCCCGACAGGACCGCTGACAAATATCGCCACTGCTCTGACCCGCGCGCCAGACATTGCCGCCCGCATCGCAGAAATCGTCATTATGGGCGGCGCGCGCGCGGAGGCTGGCAACATCACGCCCAGCGCCGAGTTCAATATCTATGCCGACCCAGACGCTGCCGCGATCGTGTTTGAAGCCGATGTTCCCAAGACGGTTTTCGGCCTCGACGTCACGCATCACGCGCTGATCCGTCCGGAACATGTGACCCAGATCGAAGCGTTGGGAAATCCCGTTGCCCGTGTCCTGACCGATATGTTGCGCAGTGATTACGCCGAATTTGACGTCAAGAAATTCGGCACGGCCGGCACGCCCATCCATGATGCCTGCACGAGCGCTTATCTCCTCGCGCCAGAGTTATTCACCTTTCGCGATGTCTCCATCCGGGTTGAGACGCAAAGCGAGCTGACCCGCGGGCATACCAGCGTCGATTACTGGGGCCTGACGGATCTGAAAGCCGATTGCCGCTGGGCCGTCGGCGTGGACTCAGACGCATTTTTCGACCTCATGCGTGCGCAGATCGCGCGCTATGGCGGGGCTTGAATTCGGGCCAGTCCCGCCCACATCAAGACGAACACAGTAAGGACTTTCTTATGTCAGACACAATGACCGACATCGTCAAAGACAGCAGCGACCAAGCCTTTATGGCTGATGTCATCGAAGCGTCGAATGAAACCCCCGTCGTCGTCGATTTCTGGGCGCCGTGGTGCGGCCCTTGTAAGCAGCTGATGCCAGCCTTGGAACGCGCTGTGAAAGGTGCGGGCGGCAAGGTCAAAATGGTCAAGATCAATATCGACGAAAACCCCGGCATCGCGGGACAGCTCGGCGTGCGCTCTATCCCGGCCGTCTTTGCCTTTAAAGAAGGCAAGCCCGTTGACGGATTCATGGGTGGTCAACCCGAGACAGAGTTGAATAAATTCGTCGCGCGACTCTCTGGCGATGCAGACCCAAAAGAGGAAGCCGCAACCCTCGTTGCGCGGGCCAAGGATAGTTTGGCGGCAGGCGACCCCGGTGGTGCGGCACAGGATTTTGCGGGCGCGCTGGCGCTCGATAATGATAACGCCCAAGCGCGGGCTGGCTTGGCAAGACTGAATCTGGACAGTGGGAATGACGATGGGGCAGCGCAATTAATTGCGGACGCCCCCGCCAGTGTAACAGATCATCCCGAAATTGCGGCTGTCCGTTCGCAAATGACGCTTGCGGCAGCGCCTGTCGAAGATGACGCAACGGCAGAGCTACACGCAAAAGTGGTCGCGGCACCGGATGATCTGGACGCGCGGCTTGAGCTCGCCAAAGCCCTTGCCGCGAACGGTCGTAACGCCGATGCGGTTGAACACCTCCTCTATTCCATCGCGAAAAACCGCCAGCACGATGACGAGGCCGCGCGTCTCTTCCTGCTGACGATTTTTGAAGCCGAAGGGACAGATTCTGAGGTTTCAAAAGACGGGCGTCGGCGATTGTCTTCGATCCTGTTCGCCTAGATGAGCAGCCATTACAAAGCCATTGCCCGCCGGACCAATCCGGATGTCATCGCTCTGTTCCCGCTAAACGGGACGGTGATGCTGCCGGCTTGTGATTTGCCGCTGAATATCTTTGAGCCGCGATATCTGAATATGGTCGATGATGCGCTACGCGGTGAGCGCTTGATTGGAATGGTGCAGAATAATGATAGCGGTCTGGCAGAGATCGGCGGGCTGGGTCGGATTAGCCAATTTTCTGAGACAGAAGACGGGCGCTATCTGGTCGTCCTCAAAGGATTGAAACGCTTTCGCATACTCGAAGAAGTCACGACCGGCACGCCCTATCGCCAAGCGCGTGTGTCTTTCGATGCGTTCGAAGCCGACGCCGATACACATAGCGCCAAACAAACCTCTGAGGCCCTGTCCGAGACGGGTCGCGCCGACCGCGCCGCCTTGACCGTTGCGATGAAATCCCTAGCCAAGGCCGTCGGGGTGCAGGTCGATTGGGACAGCTTACAGGAAATTCCTCTGCCCCTATTGGTCAATCAATCCGCGATGATTTCGCCGTTCCAAGCCGCCGACAAACAGAGCCTATTGGAGGCCGCGACCGTTGATGATCGACGGCGTCTTCTGATCGGGCTCATGCATTTATATGCCAGCCAAGCGCCGGATGGCGGGAAGGACACGCCGAAACAATGACCGTTAAAATTGATCCAAAAATGCTGGGCATCCTCGTCTGCCCGAAAACGCGCGGGCCGCTTGTGCATGATACGGAAGCGCAAGAGCTTATCAGCAAGAAAGCCAAGCTGGCCTATCCAATACGTGTTGGCGTGCCGATATTGCTATAGCGCGAATCTCGGTCGCTGGAGGACTGAAACCATGAGTTATGATCCGCACCATGATTACGCCGACGCCAGCCAATGGCGCGGGACAACGATCCTGTCCGTGCGCAAAAATGGCAAAGTTGTTGTCGTCGGCGACGGCCAAGTCAGCGCCGGAAACACTGTCATGAAGGCCAGCGCACGCAAGGTTCGCACGCTGGCAGGTGGCACAGTTCTGACGGGTTTCGCCGGCGCGACGGCGGATGCGTTCGCCCTACTGGAACGCTTAGAAGCCAAGCTGGAACAACATCCGACACAGCTCGCCCGGGCGTGCGTCGAACTGGCCAAGGATTGGCGCATGGATAAATATCTGCGCCAGTTACAAGCCATGATGATCGTCGCAGATAAATCCGAGACTTTCGTCCTGACCGGCAATGGTGATGTCGTGCAACCTGACAGCGGGATCACCGCGATTGGGTCAGGTGGGAATTACGCGCTGTCCGCCGCGCTCGCGATGGATGAATATGAAGACGATGCCGAAACCCTCGCCCGCAAAGCCATGGGGATCGCGGACCGGATCTGCGTCTTCACGAATAATAATCTGACGCTGGAAGTCCTGGAAACGGATTAGCGTCCGATCAGCCGCGCCTTATTGGCAGGCATGCCTGGCGAAACATCTAGCTGCGCATTGTCCAGTTTGCCCTGTGCGAGTTGATTGAGGCTCTCGGCTGAAGCCTCCTCCAGTTTCGCATAAAATCGCTCGCCAGACTCAACCGCACCAATCACGGTTGCCCCGATGGGCTCACCGCGTTTGTGTTGCACGATATAGCTTTCCAGCCGCGCTGTGCCGTCTGGTTTCTTCGCCTGTCCCGGCGCAGCTTGTATTGCAATTTTCGCCGCCAATGCCGCTTCATCGGCGAAAACTTCACTCGAAACATATTCCGTTGAGTAAATCCCAACGGCCTGCTTGCTCATCCAACCGCCATTGCCATGGGCAAGGCCCAGCGAGCCGGGCGCCGCGCGACAAGCACGCATCACTTCGCAAATGCCGTGCAACGTATAATTATTTCCCGGCCCGCCAAAGAACGGTAATCCTCCCGTCAGGGTGAGGGGCTTCTCTTTGCGGCCCAAAGCCTCGCGCGCCTGATCCACGACACAGGGAAAACAGGAATAAATATCAGCGTGATCAATATCATCGGCCAAAATACCTGCCGCTTTTAATGCACCGTCGAAAACGAGATCCATCGCGAGGCTATGGCTTAAAACTGTCCGGTCCAGCATCAACGCTTCTTGCGCCTGTGCATGTCCACGCAGGAACACCCATTTATCGCGCGCTACGCCGAGACGCTCGGCTGTCGCAACCGTTGTCATCACGACGGCTGCACCTTGATTGACCCGATCTTTCGCGACCATATTTTTCAGGAAAGGCGACGTTAGCGGTCGGTTCATTGCACGAGGTTGTGCGATGTCATCAGGGGTATAAATATCGTCAAACATGGCGAAGGGGTTTTTCGCGGCGACGCCTGAAAAAGGCGCAATTAACTCTGCCATATATTTGCGGTGGTCCGAGACACTCCGCCTCGCTGCGATCCGCCGCGCCGTTTCGATAAAGCCGTAATAGGACATCGCGTCCAACAGGCCGTGCGCCAGCTCTGTCTGGCTGACGATAGGCGGACCGGAAAATAATCCGCGATCTTCCCAGTCGTCGTCGTGACGCTCCGACCAATCTAGCGACTCACCCGCGCGCTGGGCCGCGCGCATATTGGCGAGGGCTTCGCCGCCCGCGATAACGACGCATTGCGCGCGCCCTGCCATTAATTCCTGCGCAAATTCTGCGATGAGGGTTTGAGGCGATTGCCCACCAATGACGTCATAGATGGCGCGATTCGGCGACGCGCCCATCCGGTCCGCCACCGCGCGCGGGAACTTATCCGGCCCACCAAAGGGACAGGCATAGGCCGGACTGCTGTCCGAGAATATCCGCACACAGGCGACCGCATCCACATCGCCCCCGTCTATCCCAGCGTCAAACAGCGCTACCCGCGCCGCGCGCCCGGCCATTTCTGCATGAGATGAGCCCGTCTGCAGATCAGTTGGCACAGGCTCCATGACTTGACCATGACCGATGATAATGGGCGTGTTGGGGTTCATATTCTCCGACTTGCCGTGTCGCATCCGTGCTGGCAAGCTTCACGCATGACGATGACCCCTGCACAGATCGACCAAGCCCTAGAGGCGGGCATAATCACGCCGCAACAAGCGCGAGATATGCGGGGCGAAATTGCCAAGGGTCCAGATGAGACACCGGCCTCAGGCGCGATGATCGGCGCCGAGGATGAGATGCGATTTCTGCGCAGTTTCTCTGACGTGTTTATCGGGATTGGCTTGTTGATCCTTGGTGCTGGGCTGGCGGCGTTGCGCGGGATGTTACCAGCGCCCATCGGTTATCTGATCGTCATAGCCGCTGTTTACATCATGGCCGAGTTTTTTGGCCGTCGAAAGCGCGCGCATTTCCCGACACTAATTTTGGCGGTTCTGTTTCTCATTTTCGTCAGAGGGCTAACGCAGGAATATTTGGGAAATCTGGGCGCCACGATTGTAACGCTGGTCGCAATGCTGGGTTTCTACTGGCGGATCAGATTACCCTTTGTCGTGGCGCTGATCGCGGTCTCAATTATTTATCTTGTGCTGGCTGGCATAAATGCCGTTGCGCCAGACATCTTGCGCAGCGGTTTTGGGATTGTCTTGGCGATCATGGGATTTGCGGTTTTCGCCGTCGCACTGCTCTATGACATCAATGATGTCGAGCGACGCACGCGCTTTGCCGATAATGCGTTCTGGCTGCATCTACTGGCCGCGCCGATGATCATTCACGGGCTGGCCTTTACAGCGGTAAAGACCAAGACGGATTTGATGTTCGGCTTTGTGCCCATCATTTCAATCGAGCCGCATGAGGCGGTCATTATCCTAACGATAGTGGCGGTGCTGTGTGTCGTTGGCTTGGCGATTAATCGCCGCGCTTTGATCGTGTCCTCACTGGGTTATGCGGGCTTTGCGCTGGTCTATCTGGCGCAAGGTGCGGGCATGGAAATCGGAACAGCCCTGATCGCGGCGCTGATCCTGCTGGGCGCGGGGATCGTGCTATTGGGTGTGGCGTGGCATCCGGCGCGCAATTTGTTGATCCGGGTTCTGCCCCGCTGGCGTATCTTTCCGCCGGCTCAGACCGAGGT
>CAYPWW010000025.1:0-3824 GCA_964414555.1 uncultured Algimonas sp. | reverse complement strand
GGCAAGACGGAGATTTCCCGCCGTCTGGCCAAGCTGGCTCAAGCGCCCTTTATCAAGATTGAAGCGACGAAATTCACAGAGGTCGGCTATGTCGGCCGCGACGTGGAGCAGATTATTCGCGACCTCGTCGAAGCCTCCATCGGCTTGCTGCGCGAGGAAAAACGCGCCGCTGTGCAAGCACAGGCTGAACAAGCCGCCGAAGACCGGATCGTCGAGGCTCTCATCGGGGTCAGCGCATCCGAGACGACGCGCAATAAATTCCGCACCAAACTCCGCGCAGGTGAGTTGGACAATAAAGAGGTCGAGCTGGAAATGGCGGACACTGCTTCGCCATTACAAGGGCTCGATATTCCCGGACAGCCTGGTGGCTCTATGGGGATGCTAGACCTGTCTGCCATGTTTGGGAAAATGGGGCGGACCAAGACGGTCAAGCTCTCTGTCAAAGAGGCTTATGGTCCTCTGCTCTCAGAAGAAGCCGATAAGATGCTGGATGAGGACGGACTGAAACGCGAAGCCGTCGAACGCACGGAACAGGACGGCATCGTTTTTCTCGATGAGATTGATAAAATCACAACGCGGTCGGATGCGCGCGGCGGCGAGGTGTCTCGAGAAGGCGTGCAGCGGGACCTTTTACCCCTGATCGAGGGCACGACGGTTTCCACAAAATACGGCCCGGTGAAGACGGACCATATCCTCTTTATCGCCAGTGGAGCGTTCCACGTTGCCAAGCCGTCTGACCTTCTGCCGGAATTACAAGGCCGCCTGCCCATCCGCGTCGAACTGCGTGCACTGACCGAAGCGGATTTTGTCCGTATCCTGACGGAACCTGAGGCCAGCCTCATCCGCCAGTATACGGCGCTCATGGCGACGGAAGAGGTCACCTTGAACTTCACAGAAGACGGCATCGCAGAGATCGCGAAGATTTCCGCCGAGGTAAATGCGCGGGTCGAGAATATCGGTGCGCGACGTCTTCACACCGTGATGGAGCGATTGCTGGACGATATCTCTTTCACAGCAACGGATAAGGCGGGCGAGACTTTTGTGATCGACAAGGCCTATGTCGCAGACACGGTCGGCAAGCTGGCCAAGGATCAGGACCTGTCGAAGTTTATTCTTTAGTCAAACAACTCCATCACCTGCTGACGCTGTGTCTCGAGGATGTTGGTGCCGTAGCCTGCCTTCACCATGACGCGTCCGCCAAAATAGGCCGTCCAGATCAGCTCAGCTTTGTCAAAAGCCGGCGTGTCGGAAACACATTCCGCGATCGCAGCGCGCATCCGTTCCATCGACGCCGTGACAGTTTTTTCGACATCGCTATCAAAAGGCGCTTGGTCCACGGCTGCATTGCAAAGCAAACAACCCCAGCGACCTTGCCGCGTTCCCGCTGCCCCGACCACACTATCAAAGAGATCGGAAATCCGCTCTTCGCCGGGTCGAGAAGTATCACGCAACATTTTCACGCCGGGGGAGACATGATTGGCATCGTAATCCGATAGCGCATGTTGGTAGAGCGCGCGCTTGTCACCGAAGGACGCATAGAGCGAGCCTTTCTGTAAGCCCGTGGCGGCCATGATTTGCGCATAGGATGCGCCGTCAAAGCCGTGCTCCCAAAACACATCGCGCAGCGCGGCTTTGACATCGGCTTCTTTAAACTGTCTGGGTCTGGCCATCTTATCGGGTCCTCACATTACACTCACACGCATGTGATATAGATATTCTTGACCATACAGTCAACTGATGTATTTACAGCTCAAGGCAAGGAATTACACATTCTGACGCCGAAGACGTAACCAAAACTTGACCAAATGGTCATAATTTAGAGAAATAGGAAATATCGACATGACACCTGCAACTTACATCAAAACTTCCGCCGCCAGCTTTGTACTTTACAGCGCTTTTGCCGTCGGCGCGCTGTGTACAGCCAACCTCGCCCACGCCGCAGAGCCTGCTGCAAAAGCAGACAAGATGACCGAACAGGTCATGGTCAAGACCTCTGCCACGCAAGGCAGCTTTACCGAACGCACCTATGGCATCAAAGGCGACTGGCAAATTTTGCAGGTCGACGGCCAGACTATCTTTCGCCTCTCGGATGATTTCCGCACAAAGCGCGGCCCAGACCTGAAGCTCTTCTTATCACCATCAACACTGGACAGTGTGACGGGCGTGACGGCGACGCAGGACGCCATCCGTCTGGGTGAGCTGAAATCGAACAAAGGGACACAAGACTATATCATCCCCGAAGGTACAGACCTGAGCCGCTTCAACTCGATCCTGATCCATTGTGAGGCCTTCTCCAAACTCTGGGGCGGCACGAATATCTAAGCCTGCCTAACAGCCTACCCCGAGACCCGGCTGCGCCATCCTCCATCGGCGCGGTCGGGTTTTAGCGTTTCAGGAACACATACCACGCGCCAGTCCCACCATGGCGCAGATGCGCGGGCGCATAAGTCGCGATCAGCGGCCGCACGGCCGGGTCCGCGATCCACGTCGGAAAATTCCGTCGCAAGACACCATCACCCCGCAGGCCTTTACCTGTAATGACAAGAAGGCAGCGCTTGTTCCGATTGGCCGCGCGCATAATCGCGCGGTGCAACGCGGGCTTGGCATCCGTTTGCGTCATATCATGCAGATCGATTTTGGCGTCCACCTCAACTCGACCACGGCGCACGCGCTTGTCCTGATTAACATCGAGGGTTTTTGGCACGGGCTTTGACGGCGCAGCCTCACCCGCTGGAATGCGGAGCATATTTGCAAAATCCTCCCGCGAAGGGAGCGGTTTGGCGCTACCCTTCCCTTTGGGTCTACGGCGGGGGCTGACGGAGCGCGAAACATGGCCCCAGACCTTTTTCTCCCCCGGTTTGAGCGGGCGGTCGGTCACAGGCTATTACGGAAGATCAGCGATTGCGGCAGCAACAACGTCCAACGGGCGCGGTGCTTTTGCACACCGGCGCGATCACCCGCCGCCGAGCCAGAGCCAAAGAAGAGATCCGCACGCAGCGGTCCTTTAATCGCGCTGCCTGTATCCTGTGCAGAGACCAGCAAACCCGTCGGGGCGCCGCGATAATCGCCGCCGCGCGTGGGCAGCGTCGTGTCCAGCCAAACGAGTGAGCCATAAGGGTGATAGCGTGGGTCCACAGCAATCGCGCCCATCCCCGTCAGGGGCACACGCATGGCGCCCTGTGGACCTTCGCCAGGACGGATGGCCTGCTCCGTGAAATAAATATAACGCGGATTTTCATTCATCAGCGCACGAGCCGCCGCAGGGCCTTTGCGGGCCATCCAATCGGCAATGGATTGTTTAGACGCCGTGTCCTTCGTCAGCTCTCCACGCTGAATCAGAACTGACCCAATCGAGCGATAAGGCTTGCCATTATTCGCGGCATAGGCCGCGCGGCGGACCTGCCCGGCCAATGGCCCGTCGCCATATTTCATCCGGCCCGAACCCTGAATTTGTAAGAAAAACACATCAATGGGACGCCCATAAGCAATGACGCGAGAGGTGCGGGTCGTGACTTTGGAACGCGGCAGGGCGAGCGCCGCCGCTGTTTTCGGTTTCGCCAAAATCGGTGCAGAAAATTCTGCCGTCGGGGTAATTCGCACGTCGACCTCTGGCTCATAATATCCCGTCAGAAGACCATCGGGCGCTTCTGGCGTGGACAACGCGACAGGCGTGAACCAGCTCTCGAAATAGCGGCGCACATCTTCGGCAGACGGATCGACGGACTCCAGCACAGCGGCGGACTGGCAGGGGCCCGCCCAATCCCCAAAAGTGCCATATTGCGGCAAGTTCGGATTGAGGAAAGCAAACTGATCGGCCTCTGCCC
>CAYPWW010000024.1:0-33364 GCA_964414555.1 uncultured Algimonas sp. | reverse complement strand
GTCTAATTCTCTTTCGTCTCCTTTCGAATGGGTTGGACATGGCAGTCGGGTGGCACCCCGGCTGCCGCTTTTGTTTTGAGAGCCGCGCGTTCGACAGGGCCTTGACGCCCGCCGTTTTGCGCCTATCTGCTGTAGCCTGACGTTTTTTGAACCGCCGAGACGATGACCATGCAGAAATTCCCAATGACCGTTCACGGCCATGCCGCGCTAGAAACTGAGTTGAAACACCTCAAATCCGTTGAGCGCCCTTACATTATTAATGCGATTTCTGTCGCACGTGACCATGGCGATCTGTCCGAGAACGCCGAATATCACGCAGCGAAAGAGAAGCAGGGCTTTATCGAGGGCCGCATCCAAGAGCTGGAATCTAAGTTGTCGCTGGCGCAGGTCATCGACCCGACCTCTATGTCCGGCGAGATTGTACGCTTTGGCGCGACGGTAAAAATCGTCAATGAGGATACGGACGAAGAGTCCACCTACCAGATCGTCGGCGAAGACGAGGCGTCTGTGAAGAACGGCAAGATCTCGGTCACCTCGCCCATCGCGCGCGCCATGATCACCAAGGAAGTCGGCGACACGTTCGAGGTCATCGCGCCCGGCGGGTCCAAGGGCTATGAAATCCTTGAGGTCGACTACAAGTAAATGCGTCTGCTGGTCGTCAGCGACGGCCGCCGCGGCATAGAGAACCAAGCGCTGGGGCTGGCCGAAGCGATGGCTCGGGAACGACCTGCGGAAATCCTTCGCCACACGGTATCGCACGGACCGCTCTTACGCGCTCTGCCGCCAAAACTGCAGCAAGCTTTAAGCCATTTCGATCATTTGCCAGCGTGCGAGATTGCCATTGGGTGCGGCCGACAGGCGATTGCACCACTGCTCTGGCTAAAAAAATATCGACCAAAGGTTTGGACAATTTATGTCCAAGACCCCCGAATATCTCCCCATTATTTCAACCAAGTGGTGGCGCCAGACCATGACGCGGTCTCGGGGCCAAATGTCATTTCCATGCTTGGTTCGCCCAACCGCGTGACCGCTCAGACGTTGGAGACGGCGCGCGCACGTTTCGCAGACAAGCTCAACACACTGACGGCGCCGCGCGCAACGCTCCTGATCGGGGGGACGTCCAAACGACACCATCTGGATGCGGCCAGTCATGCTGCGCAGATGGATGCCGCGGAGCAGTTGCTCACCGCTGGATATCATTTGATGGTGTCTACGTCGCGCCGGACGCCGGACAGCTCTCGACAGGCTTGGCAAGAATTTGCGGCGCAAGATGCGCGTATCTGGCTGCATGATGGACATAACAACGCGGGCGAGGCGAACCCATACTTTGCTTTTCTGGCGGCAGCAGATGTCATCCTTGTCACCGAAGACAGCACAAACATGCTGACGGAGGCCTGCGCCACGGGAACACCCGTCTATCGCTTACCAATGGCGGGGTCGGATGGAAAATTCGCGCAACTCTATACGTCGCTAGAGGATCGCTGCGGCGTACAACGCTTTACAGGTCAGCTAACGGCGAAGACGTACTCCCCGCTTGATGAAACAACGCGTGCCGCGCGAGCTGTCTGGCAAGCCTATGGACAGCCCTGATCGCCCTCTGTGCGGACCCATGCCATCGCATTCCGAAGCAAGGTCTTGTGCGCAACGTTATCATAAGCATCAGCTTTGTGACCCAAGGCAGAATAAACAATTTTACCAGATCCCGGACATTTCGCCCAAATGATCGGATGATCTGACGGTTCAGGCCCCATGCGCAGATCTTCGACCCCATAGACTTTATTGACGGGCGAATAGGTGCTCTCGTCCAGACCCGCCAACACAACCACATCACCCGCAACAGGGCCGGTGAAGCTGTACCATTCGTCTGACATAGAAAATTTATCGCCTAAGCCAGCCATGACCGGATGACCCTTTGCCAGGGTGACGACATCGGCCGTTTGGAATTGCGGATCAGCGGGATGGCTGATGAATTCCGTGCCCAACTGAGTTTCCCACCACGGCCACGTGGCCGCCAAACTGCTGTCGCCCATCGCGTGTTGCGCGATGAGACCGCCCCCAGATTCGACGAAAGTCTCGATGGCCGCTTGCTGATCAGACGACAAGACATCCCCTGTTGCGGAGTTCATCACAATGACGCCGAATTTCTTTAGGTTGTCCGCAGAGAAGACGCGCGGATCTTCGGTAATGAACAGGCCTGAACCATTACTGTCAGACTCGCGGGACCAGAAAGCACTGGCCCCTGCGATCCCACTGTCATGGCGCCAATTCGACGTGGCCGAAAAGATCAGCGTCGCGCCTTCGGGCATGTAGTCATAGCTACGCGGAAAGGCGAAATCTGAGACGGGTGTTGCAGCGCTCGGCTCTGATGCTGCTGCAGGGTCTGCAGTCTGTGCGGCAGGCGAACAGGCCAAAAGAAGTGGAAGGGTCAGGAGAGCAAAATGTTTCATATAAACCGTCTGCCAGACGCGACGCCACGCCACAAGACCATGCACAGTTAACGCAAGGCTGACCCGTTGCGGGCGCGGGTCTGCATGATTACATTCAGTCTTGAAATCACTGCGAGTTCTACCATGTCCAAGACCATTCATCACCGCGTTTTGATCGTCGGCTCTGGCCCGGCTGGCTATACGGCGGCCGTCTATGCCGCACGCGCCATGCTGGAACCGGGTATTGTCTCGGGCCTGCAACCGGGCGGTCAGCTGACAATTACGACGGATGTCGAGAATTACCCCGGCTTCCCAGAAATTCTGGGGCCAGAGCTGATGGATAAGTTCAAAGAACATGCGTTGAAATTTGGCACGGCGTTCCACGAAGACACAATCATTGATGTGGATTTCTCGACCAAGCCCTTTGTCCTGAACGGCGATAGCGGCACACGCTATACAGCTGACTCGGTTATCATCGCGACCGGTGCGCAGGCCAAATGGCTAGGCCTTGAATCCGAGATGAAATTCCAAGGCTTTGGCGTGTCCGCCTGTGCGACCTGCGACGGGTTTTTCTATCGCGGCAAAGAAGTCATGGTCGTCGGCGGCGGCAACACCGCCGTGGAGGAAGCGCTATTCCTCACGAATTTCGCCTCCAAGGTGACGCTGGTCCATCGCCGGGACAGCCTGCGCGCAGAGAAAATTCTGCAGCAACGGATGTTCGACAACCCGAAAGTCGAAATCCTCTGGAATACAGAGCTCGATGAAATCCTCGGGTCGGACAATCCACCGGGTGTGACGGGTGTGCGGCTGAAACATTCGGCCCATTCCGAAACGCCTGGCGAACTGTTCGAACGTGATACCCACGGTGTGTTCATTGCGATCGGCCACAAACCTTCGACGGATATTTTCAAGGGCCACGTCACGATGAATGAGGGCGGCTATATCACGACGGCGCCTGACAGCACGGCCACGAATGTTCCCGGCGTTTTTGCCGCTGGCGATGTCTCGGACGAGCTTTGGCGACAGGCTGTGACCGCAGCAGGTCTAGGCTGCATGGGCGCGCTGGAAGCTGAGCGCTATTTAGCGGAGTTGGACGCAGCGGCTCCGCCCAAACTTGAAGACGTTTTGGACGCGGCCGAGTAGGTGCCCCACTCCCTCGACTGGGATAAGTTGAAGACATTCCATGCCGCTGGGCAGGCTGGGTCTCTGACGGCGGCGGCAGATAAATTGCGGATTTCGCAATCTGCCGTCTCGCGCCAAATCACAGCGCTGGAAGAGTATCTCGATATGCCGCTGTTCCATCGTCATGCGCGGGGGCTGACGCTGACCGAACAAGGACAAATCCTGTTCAAGACGGCGGATGAGGTGGCCACGCGGATCGCCCGCGTCCAAAGTCGCGTTATCGACAGTCGCCAGAAACCACAGGGCGTGTTGCGGGTGTCGACCCCAATCTCTCTGGGGTCCAACTGGCTGACATCCGTCCTGCCAGAATTTTTGGACATGTATCCAGATATCGATGTTCAACTGATCTTGGAAGACAGCGAACACGACCTCTCGACCTTTGATGTCGATTGTGCGCTGCGGCCTTGGCCCTCGACTCAGGGGGATTTGATCGAACGTAAGTTGGGCCAGATCACGCAATCACTCTATGCCAGCCACCAATATCTCTCAGACCACGGTGCACCGACATCAGCAGAAGATCTCGACAATCACAAAATCGTTGCCTTTGGCGATCTGATCCCGAAAAATCTGCACAGCGCGAATTGGGTTTTAGATGTTGGCCTGCCAACAGGCGCCAAACCGCGTAAACCCGCCCTTGTCGTCAATAATTTGCACGGCATCATGCGTGCGGCCGAAGCCGGCATCGGGATCGCCGGTATCCCCGACTACATGACGGTCCTGTCAAAACGCTTGGTGCGGGTTTTGCCCAGCGTCCGCGGGGACAGTTTTGAGCTGTTCTTTGTTTACCCAACAGAATTACGCGGGTCCGTTCGTGCTAAAGTTTTTCGTGAGTTTTTGACGCGTGTTACACAAAATTGGCCGAGCGACGCCTGATTTACATGCAAGCCCATCGAATATGAACCCAAAATGAGCCATTCCACCGAAAGTCTATGCAGATTTGCATAGCTCTTTTGCGTGGGTACGGGTTCCGAAGATGTGACCCACTCCCTATTTAGAGTGCACAGACGCGGCAACGTCCTCCCCTTATGTGGCCGCCTCTCTTAACCGCATTCTCTCTCCCCGATTGATTTGCGAAGACTTTACCCGGCCCTGCCCCGTGCAGTTGGCCGGGTTTTTTTGCCGCTTTGTTAACCTTACTTCTTCATGGTTCGCTGGAAAAAGCGCCTCATAGATGCGCATATATTATGGGCGATGACGAGATGCGTGCAGGGACGATAACACCAGAAGCGGCGATGGATTTTCTTGAGATCCTGTCACAAAATCTTATTTCTGGGGTCAGCATCTTAGACCAAGATCTCAATTACCAATTCATCAGCCAAGCCGTTTACAAGCAATTAGGTGTAACGCGCGACGATTTACGGCCCGGACACTCCCTTGCCTATTGCCATAATTTGATGATGGAAAAAGGTCTGCTGACGCCTGAACTTCTCGAAACGCAGAAACTTTCCTCGGATGTCCAAAGACAACAAAAGTTAGAGAATAATGACACTTCAGCTCGAATGGTCGAGCTCGGGGACGGAACAACCCATCGGTTTCTGCGAAAGACATTATCAGATGGGCGAACCGTTTCGATCGCCAGCGATGTGACGGAGTTGGTCAACGCAGAGCGCCGATTGAACAAGGCTTTAACGCTCGGGCGTTCCGGCTATTGGTCCTTTGATATCGCAGCAAAAACCTATGACATTTCTCATGGGATGAAGTCATATTATGGACCGGAACTCATCGAAAAAGCCGAGACCACCGGGATTATGACACTGGTCCATCCAGAGGACAGAGCTAAGTACCGTGCAGCTTTGAAAGACGCGCTTAGCGGAAAGGATCGATTTAATGTCAGCTGCAGGGCTGTCAGCGCCAACACTAGAGAGAACTGGTTTCGGACCAATGGCGAGATCATTCGTGATGCCGAAGGCAGGCCCACGCGGATTGAAGCCTTCGTCACAGACGTCACAAAAGACCGAAAAGTCGCAAAAGAACTAGAGCGCGCCAAGGATGATGCCATCGCCGCCAGCCATGCTAAATCGGAATTTCTGGCGAATATGAGCCATGAAATCCGGACGCCCATGAATGGCATTTTGGGCATGGCGGAACTACTGGCCAATTCCGATATTGGGGATCGTCAGCGAGATTTCGTAAATGTCATCAATAACTCTGCCTCTGCGCTACTCACGATTATCAACGACATCCTCGATTTCTCTAAAATCGAGGCGGGCGCGTTTGAAATCGACCCCATGCCGTTTAATTTGAAAACGTCGATCGAAGATGTTGTTTCGCTCTTACGGGCGAAAGCTCAAGACAAAGGTCTTGAACTGATCATCAACTATCCCACAGATCAGGCGCGAGGCTTTATTGGCGACGCCGGCCGTCTGCGTCAGGTCATCACGAACCTCATTGGTAATGCCGTGAAATTCACAGAGACCGGCCACATCACGATCGATGTCGACATATCCTCTACGCACGAAGGTATCGCGGTCTGCGATGTCAAAGTGAGCGACACCGGCATTGGCATTTCGCCAGAAAAAATGGATCGAATTTTCGACAAATTCACGCAAGCCGATGGCTCAACGACACGCGTCTATGGCGGGACAGGCCTCGGCTTGACGATCTCAAAACATATCGTCGAGATGATGGGCGGGCGCATGCAAGTCAGCTCGACCTTTGGCGAAGGATCTAGCTTTGGCTTCCGCATTCCATTGCCATTAGACGCCAATGCACAGGATGAAGCCTTCGACATCCTAAGGATTTCCGGAAAGCGCGTTTTGATCATTGATGACATTGAAACCAACCGCACGCTTTTCTCTGAGCAAATGCAAGCTTGGGGCATGGTCCCTGATGTTGCTTTGGACGGGGTTGATGCTTTGGGCAAGCTGCGCGCAGCGCATAAGGCCAACGCCCCATATGACCTGCTCTTGCTAGATTATTTGATGCCAGGATTAAACGGGCAGGAGTTCGCTCAAATTCTGCACCAAGCGCCTGACCTCGGCCATGTGCCGATCATTATGCTGTCATCTTGCGACCAACCTGTGTCGTCACAAGATTTACAAGACATCGGAATCGACAGCTATCTTGTCAAACCTGTGCGAGAGCGGCGACTCTTCGACACAATCGTGCGCGGCCTGTCAAAACCGATGCCAGCACAAGACGAAGTCACAAAACCAGTGGTTTCAATACAACCACGAAAAGAAAAACCTCGGCTGGAGATCCTTGTGGCCGAGGACTTTGCGCTGAACCAAGACGTCGTGAGGTTGATGTTGGACGACACCCCCTTCCGACCCGTCTTTGCCAATAATGGCGAAGAGGCCATCAAAATGTTCATGGCCGCGCCAGATCGCTTCCCCGTCATTTTGATGGATGTCTCCATGCCAGTCATGGATGGATATCAAGCCACAAGTCGCATTCGCGCTTTCGAGGCAGAGACAGAACGCAAAGCCATACCTGTCATCGCGTTGACCGGCCACGCCTTGAAAAATGATCGCCAAGATTGCCTCAACGCGGGGATGACAGATTATCTGACTAAGCCAGTCAAACAGGTCCAATTGATCGAGAAACTGGAAGAATATTCCGGTAAAGCGATCGCGCTCTCTCGCTCAGCGTGAAGCAATAAACTCCGAAATCTGGGCCATAGCAGCCTCTAATTGTACCAAGCTGGCGGCGTAAGAAATACGCATATGCCCCGGCGCTTGAAAGGCACTGCCCGGAACCGTTGCCACACCAGTCTGCTGCAAAAGCGCGAGCGTAAAATGCGCATCATCGTCCGTGACGGCAGAGATATCAGCAAAAGCGTAAAATGCTCCCGGTGGGGTCAAGCACGACACGCCCTCGATCGCGTTGAGCTGCGCAACGACGAGATCACGCCGCGCAACATAGGCCGCGCGCCAATCGTCTAAAAATGCGTGCGATCCATCCAGTGCGGCAATCGCGGCCCATTGACTGACGGCGGTCGGATTGGACGTCGTCTGCCCCATATATTTTGCCATGGCGCGGATCAGCCATTCCGGCCCGCCCGTATATCCGATACGCCAGCCTGTCATCGCATAGGCTTTCGAGACGCCGTTCATTGTGAGCGTACGCGAAGTCAAATCCGGCGCAACCTGCGCCATCGTCGCAAAGGCAAACCCGTCATAGACAAGGTGTTCATAAATGTCGTCAGAGAGAATCATAACCTGCGGATGATCGCGTAGAACCTCTGCCAAGCCTCGCAATTCCGCCGCGGAATAAGCCGCGCCCGTTGGATTAGATGGCGAATTGAGCATCAACCATTTCGTTGCAGGCGTGATCGCATCCGCCAGCATCTCTGGCGTCAGCTTATATTCCGTCTGCGCCCCGCACGACAGCACAACCGGCGTCCCGCCACACAATCGCACCATGTCAGGATAGCTGACCCAACAGGGCGCAGGGATGATGACCTCGTCCCCCGCATTTACCGTCACGGCCAAGGCATTAAAGATGACGGGTTTGCCACCGGGTGAGACATTGATCTGTGACGGTGTGAAGTCGAGCGCATTATCACGCGCAAATTTGCGTGTGATCGCGGCCTTTAATTCTGGAATACCATCCACCGCCGTGTAGCGCGTTGCACCCGCATCTAGCGCGGTCTTGGCAGCAGCAACAATGTGATCCGGCGTGTCGAAATCCGGTTCACCCATGGACAGCGGATAGATGGTTCGCCCCTGTGCGCGCAGCTCTCGCGCGGCTTGCGTCATCGCCATCGTTGCAGACGCGCCCGTGCGCTGAATTCTCGCCGAAAGTGGCTTTCCATGAATGTGTGCATCGGCCATGAGCCCAGCCTAAGCGCATTGGCGCGAAAAGGGGAGAGCAAAGCGATGAGTTTGCGCGAATTTGCGATCCTGCTGATGGTCTGCACCTTTTGGGGCCTCCACTTCAGCGTCATGAAATTTGCCGTGGACACGCTGGGCGTGCCACCACTGTTTTATGCTGCGCTGCGGATTACGCTGGTCGGGTTGATACTACTGCCTGTGTTGCGCTGGCATCCGGGACAGATGCGGGCCGTCCTGCTGGGCGGGTTGGGCTTTGGCGCGCTGAATTATGCTTTTATGTTTCCTGCGCTTAACCTCACCACAGCCAGTGCTGCAGCAATTTCGATCGAGCTATATATGCCGTTCTCGATCCTGCTCTCCGTGATTTTCTTGAAAGAACGCCTAGGGCTTTGGCGCTCCATTGGTGCCGCCTTAGCCTTTATCGGCGTCGTCATTATTGGGCTGGGCGCTCCGCCAGAAGAAGCGCAGGCGGGTTTTGCTTTGGGTATCGCCTTGATGGCCTGCGGCGCGATGGCCGAAGCCATGGGCGCTGTCTGTGTCAAATCGGTCAAAGGGATTTCCCCGATCCAATTGCTGGCTTGGTTCGGCGTCGTTGGGGGCGTTGTTTTGTGGCCGATCACCCTATTCCTAGAAACAGACCAGCTGCGCGTGTTGGCCCCTGATACGCGGTGGCCCTTTGCATTGTGTTTGGCATACTCCGTCGGACTCGTCAGTCTCGCCGCACATGGCAGCTATTACTGGTTATTGCAGCGATTACCGATCCACACGGTCGCACCCAGCGGCTTGCTAACGACCATCATTGGGGTCGCAGGCGGCGCACTGATCTTGGGGGAAACCCTCACAACGACTTTGCTGATTGGGGGCGGCGTTACGATTGCAGGAATCGCGATCATTCTGTGGCGAAACCGTAATCGCGCGGTCACGCAAACTTCATAAGCTTGTCACACCCCTGCCATTTTCCCTGTGTCAAAAGGATTAGGTGAAAGGTAAATGACATGACCAAAGAATTGAGATTTGAGAAAGCCGTCCTGATCGCAACCCTCTTGATGGGCGCGTTCGTTTATATCGCACAGACATTTTAAGCCAAACGCCCGTAAAAGGACGGCCTATCTGACCGAAATTTAAGTGCATCGAATGGGGCGCGGCCTTGGCGCAACGGAGGAATACGATTAGACCGTGAAGCTCAACGAGCAAGAGTTGCGTGATTTTGAACCCACGGGTCCCAACAGATGCGAGCTTTTCGCCCTATCACGACGACAGCCCGCTCGCCGACTTTCTAGAAGACGACGCCCAGCGCCTGAGTGCGGTCTTTCTGTTTGTTTTTGTGATCCATGTCGGGTTGGTCATCAGCCTCGCCAGCAATTTCATCGTTCCCGATCTGAAGCCTTTGCCAGAGCCAGACCCGATTCCCGTTCAGATCGTCACATTTGACCCAACAGCTGAGCCCGAGACTGAGCCAGAACCTGTCATAATCGAAGCGCCTCTCCCGACGCCAAAGCCAGCCCCTGCACCCGTGCCAACACCGCGCCCTGCCCCGCAACCCGTTCCGCAGCCAATCCCAGAACCTATTCCTGAGCCCATTCCTGAACCTGAGCCGATCCCGGAACCAGAACCTGAGCCTATTCCTGAGCCCATTCCAGAGCCAGAGCCTTTCGTGCCACAAGTACCAGAAATTCTCGTACAACCCGAACCAGCGCCAGAGCCGGAACCCCTGCCCTTGCCTGAGCCGATCCCTGAGCCGATCCCTGAGCCGGAACCTATTCCAGAGCCCATCCCAGAGCCTATCATTGAGTTCTTCGATCCCGTTCCAGAGCCTCAACCAGAACCCGAACCCATTATCGAGTTTTTCGAGCCGGAGCCTCTGCCAGAGGTTATCCCAGAGCTGGAACCGTTACCGCCTGTGACGGAACTTCCCCCGACGCCGGGCGTGATCGAGGCTGAACCCTTGCCAGAAATCCTAGAGCCAGAGCCGATTATTCTTGAGCCGGAGCCAGTCATCGAGCCTGAGCCAGAGCCTTTCGTGCCAGAACCTGCACCAGAGCCAGAACCTGAGCCCGAGCCCCCTGCGCCAGAAATCCTGCCGGAAGAGATCATTCCTGTGGCACCGACTATCTTGGCCTCACCTGACGCGCCAACAACGCGGGAAGAAATCGCCAAGGCCGTGCCGCAAGAACAATCCGATCCGTTCTTGGACCTCTTAAAACGCGACACAGAGTCCACGACACGAGACCCAGACCTTTTGCCAGATCTGTCGGGTCCGACAACGGGCGGCGGGAATACGGGGCCGGTCGGCTCCGTCAACACGCCGCCGGGCGGTGGGACGCGACGCAGCGGTCCCGCGATTGGTGCGGGCGGTTGGAACCTCGGGCCGCAACCGACCTCACCCGGAGCTGGGTTTGAAGGGATCAATCTGGATATGCGCTGTCGCGAGGCAGGTCGCACCCATTTGGACTGCCCGGAATATCTGCGTCAATTCAAAGGGCGCGACGCCAACGGATTTGAAAGCACGAGAGGACTAGCCGGAACCGGCACAGACCGAGGCCCTGGCGTTGGCGGTACCAGCCGCACAATTCCCTCACGCGGCGATCTTGGCCTGCCGATTGGCGATAACTCGGTCAATGGCGGCGGACCGTCCGAGAACTTTATCGACAACCGCGAGCTAAACTTCGGAAATGATTTTTTGGGTCAAGAGGTCCGCGGCTATACACCGCCAAATGGTACAACCATTCCCTTTGGCGGCCCTGCGCCGGAAAAACCCAAGCCAGACTGGATGTTAGAACCTGACCTCTTGCCGACAGAGGAAGAAGAAGACGCCAAGCCGAAAACAGATTGGCTGCTAAAACCGCAGGAATAGTGTCTATTCGACCTGTGCGGCCAGACCGTCTGCGGCCCGAGCCAAGCTGTCCTGCGTCGCAGATTTTTGGCGTTGTGCCGCAATCCGACCAAGATAGGGAAAGCCGCCCGTTTCGCGCTTGGCGCTCATATAAAATTGCGTCGTCTGCGCTTGCTCATTCAGAGCTAATGTGACGATCTGATCGCCGAGTGGGCCAACGGTGTTGATAACGACCAATTCGCCTGGCGTGTCTTGGAGGATTTCCAGCGTGCCAAAACGCGTGTCATCTTGCCAAGCCGCCGTTTGTCCCTGACCGGACGCCGCGCCGCCGAAGACCCAAGCTTCGCCATTTTGCCCAATGCCACTCCAATCGGGATAGGTCTTCAGGTCCGAGATAACCTCATACAGATCATAGGCGTCCGCATCGATGTCGCGAATAATTTCGACCTCCTGTGAGGTAGGTTGAAAATAGCCATATATGCACAACCCGACAAAGCCGAGCAGCACCAAACCAATCACTCGAAATAACCAACGCATCACAGCCCCTATACCGATACGATCCCACGATAACCAGCGTCACAAAAACGCGTTGCGGCGCCTACCTCTGCTCGTCATAAGATGAACACAGGAGGAACGGCATGGCAGTTCAAATTACAAGCGGCGTCGTCAATGTCATCATCGCGGCAGACGCAGATGCCAATATGATGGAGCGCTTCTCTGAATTCGCGCTGGGGGGATTGAACCTCTTGGGGTCTCTGTTCCTGTTTGCGATCGGCCTCTTGGTCGCGGTTGTCATCGTGTTATTTATCATCGACGTCACCCAGACCAAATCTGCCATTCGTCGGAACTATCCCGTCATAGGTCGTTTCAGGACACTCTTCTCGCATCTTGGCGAGTTTTTTCGCCAGTATTTCTTTGCGCAAGACCGCGAGGAAATGCCGTTTAACCGCGCAGAGCGGGACTGGGTCGACCATGTCTGCGAAGATGGCAAAGATGTTGTGCCCTTTGGTTCAACGAAGAACCTGACGCCCGGCACGCCGATTTTCGCCAATGGCATGTTCCCGAAATTGGATGATGAGGATAAGCCGCAGCCCGCCTTTATCATCGGGCCTAACACGCGACGGCCTTACCAGCCGACATCGCTGTTCAACATTTCGGCCATGTCCTATGGCTCGCTGTCCAAGCCCGCGATTCAGGCGCTCTCACACGGCGCGTCCATGGCCGGGTGCTATTTGAACACGGGCGAAGGCGGGGTGTCGCCCTATCACCTCGAGGGCGAATGCGACGTTGTCTATCAACTCGGCACAGCCAAGTTCGGCGCGCGCAATGATGATGCCACCTTGAACGAAGACAAGCTCGCCGAGGTTTGTAAAAATCCGTATGTCCGGATGGTCGAGATTAAACTCTCCCAAGGCGCCAAACCCGGTAAAGGTGGCATCCTGCCGGCTGAGAAAGTTACGGCAGAAATCGCAGAGATCCGAGGTATTCCAGAAGGTGAGTCTGCCCTGTCACCCAATCGCCATGTCGATGCCGCGACGCCAGAGGAACTCTTAGACCTGATCCACCGCGTGCGCGAAGCGTCAGGCCTACCCGTGGGCATCAAACTCTGCATCGGCCATGTTGTCCCTGTGCAAGAATTCATTCGTGCGATTGTCGCCCGCGGGGCCGACTCAGCACCGGATTATATTGCCGTGGACGGCGGCGACGGCGGCACGGGTGCGGCGCCACTTCCGCTGATTGATAATACAGGGCTGACCATACGTGAGAGCCTGCCGCTGATGGATGATCTTTTGCGGGAACATGGGTTGCGAGAGCGGGTCGCGCTCATCGCATCTGGAAAGCTGATCACCTCTGCCGATGTCGCTTGGGCATTTTGCGCAGGCGCAGATATGGTCAATGCCGGACGCGGTTTCATGTTCGCTCTCGGCTGTATCCAAGCGTTGAAATGCGACAAGAACACCTGCCCCACCGGGATCACGACGCATAATCTGCGCCTGCAAAAAGGGCTCGACCCGTCCAATAAAGCTGTTCGCGTGCGCAACTACGTCAAATCCATCGTCAGCGAAGTCGAGATTATCGCCCATGCCTGCGGCGTGGATTGTCCGCGCCTGCTACGCCGCGAACACCTGATGATCGTCCAACCATCTGGCCGGTCAAAGCCATTCGATAAAGTCTGGGACAGCTCGCGCTACATGTAGTTTCATGAAAATCCGCAAGACATATATATTGGCAGCGCTCGCCGCCTTTTTCGCGCTTTTGACCGCTGCACTCACGATTGAGCTCATGCAGTTTCGGGCAGAGCGCGACGCCAAAGTCTTTGCCCAAGCAGAAACCACGACCGCCGAAGTTAAAGCTGGTTTGGAGGACCTACTCGGGCGGGTACAAGACACAGCCATCGAAATGGGAGAGAGCTTTGGCCAGCGGGATTATACTCGCACAGAAATCGAAGACATCGTCAGACAGGCCTCGCTCGATTTTCCAGAATTACGGGGCGTGACCGCCTGTTACGAGCCAAATGCTTTCTCCGACACAGAGCGATTGTTTTGCCCGTTTTACAACAAAGCTTCTGGCGAATTCGTCTATGTCGAGGAGAGCTATGATTACACTATCCCGGGCGATAGCACCGCATGGTATACAGAGGTTGTGCGGAACGGTCCGAATTGGGCAGAACCCTATTACGGAGAAAGCGCGAAAGATTGGTTCATTGACTTTGGCGTCCCCTTTTATTGGACAAAAGGCGAGCGAAGTAACGATGTCCGCGGGATGATCGATTTCACGCTGCAGACTGAGGACTTCAAAGATTTTCTCTCAATTATGACGGTTGGTAAAACGGGATCTGAATTCCTGATCTCAGAAACCGGCACACTGCTGACGCATCCCATCACGGATTATGTTGGGAATGAAAATATTGAAACGCTGATGGCGGAAGCACAAGACCCCCAACTCCGCGCAGCCTATTCAGATATGCTGTCGGGGGGCACAGGCCATGTCGCTTTTTACGACACGGAGAATGCCGATCACGCTTTATTTTTCTACGACACAATTAGTCCTGCGAATTACCGCATTGGCATCACCTATCTTCAAAAAGATATGGTTGGTCCAAGCACGGAAATTAGCCGTCGCATCATCCATATCGGCCTGAGCTTAGGTGCGGCCGTTCTGATTTTAATCGCCATGATTTTCGGGCGGGATCATCTGGATCGTTTAGAAATTGAAGTCTTAAGTGGGCTGACAACGGCCACTCTGATCGGCCTCGTCGTGATGATCAGTCTTTTGCAACACGCGAAAGAAAGAAGCTACGACACCAATGAGAGCCCTGCGATCGTGGACACAGCCGCGCTTGAAGGCTTTGTCGATACGGTCGAACAACGGGCCGAACGATTAAAAACGGCGCGCCCCATACCGGTGCCAACAGGCATTTGGATTCAACGGCTAGAATTTGCTGACAGCTATAACGTCAATATCAGCGGGGAAATCTGGGCGAAATATCCTGAGAGCTATGCCGAAGAATCTGACGAAAATTTGGGCATTCGTTTTCCGCAAGTCTCCCCCTTTGCGGAAGCGGGATATATTGAAGAGATCCACCGCGAACGCGTCCCCGCACAAGAAGGCTTGGAAGGCTATCTACACGTCGTTTGGGAATATCGTCAAACACTGCGGCTAAACTTGCGCTATGCGGATTTCCCATTTGATAAGCGGCATTTAGATATCCAGATCACGCCCGCCACAGTGGATGATAGTATCCTCCTCGTCCCAGCGCTCGAGTCCTATAGGTTTACGAACCCTTCGAAGAACCCTGGCATTGCTCCAGATGTGAAACTTGCCGGCAATGATATCACGAAAGCCTATTTCAATTTTTCGACGCGGAATTACACGACGGACTTTGGTTATCCCTCGCAAGCCCAGTTCCAAAATGTTCCGCGCCTTCATTATAACATCTATTTGAAGCGCAAGCTGATCAACAGTTTCGTGACATATCTAATCCCAATTTTCGTTGCGCTATCCTTGATCTACATCCTGATCTTGGCTTGTGAAAAAACCGAGGCGCGGCAAGGAATCATCGAGTCGATGGCAGCGTTTTTCTTCGTTCTGATTTTCAGTCATATCGACCTGCGCAAAGATATCGTCACGGCAGATTTGATCTTTATCGAGTATTTCTACTTCATCACCTATCTGATGGTGATCCTGAGTACCGCAAATCTGATCGCCTATACGCGCTCAAAAACCAGCTTGTTTGATTACAATGAAAATCAAATCTACCGGGCGCTCTACTTCCCGTTTTTCTTCACGCTTATCCTGATCGTGATGCTGTATAAATTCTATTGAGCTAGCGAAGCGTCGTCGAGAAATCATGGCGTAGGCCAAGCAACAGGGCTTTGCCGTTTTGTCTGGCTGCGAACCCGCCCGCGCCCAGGTAATCGCCCGCATCATCTGCGCCATCAAACAGCAACGCATAATTGCCCTGCTCCGAATAGGCCTCCGCGAATAGCTTCCAATTGTCGGCCACGGCGTAATCCACGCCCAGATGATAGGTGTCGTCGGAATATTGGTCTCCCCAAGCGCCGCCCGCTTTCAAGGTCCATTTTCCAAGGCTGCGCTGGACAAAACCGTTATAACCCGTGCCCTGCCCGTCCTGATCTTCGATCTTGGCCGCCAAATACCACGGACCTGTCGTATAACTTATCGAGGCGCCGCGCGTGTCGGCAACACCTGCGCGGTCGATTTCCTCGAACCCTGCGCCCAGCGTCAGGCCATTTTGACTGTATGAAACGGTGCCCTGCAGACCTGAGGGACCGCCACCCGTTCGCTCTATCGCTGCGAGAGTCGCTGTCACGCCACCGATGTTTGGCGTCGTGTAAGCAATCTGGCGCTCACGGAAAAAGGCAAAGGTCGTGTATCCGGCCTGAAGGGAACTGAAATAATCCACCGGATATCCGACGGTGTTGTAATAGGGCAGCCAGTCTTTTCCGACGGTAAGCTGGCCCCAATCGCCCTTGGCCTTCAGCGAATAGACGCGCAAATCTTCATCGTCGAAAAAGGCTGGGTCGCCAAATTCGCCGTCAGCCGTGTTCAGACCCAATTCTAATTTCGTCGTGATTTCGGTTTCGCCGAGGCCAAAGTCTACCGCCGCGCCGACACGCGAGTAAGCGTCCCACAGTCCGAATTCTGTGTCGTCTTTCCCGTCTGTCGCCTCGTCCACAGTCGCGACCATCGCTTGCACGCGCAGCGAGCCATAAAGAGTTAAGCTTGGGGCTTGTTCATCAGAGGCAACTTGAGCTTGGGCAGTGGCCGGAAATAAGGTCAGAGTCGCGAGCGCCAGAATCGCTCTAGGCATATTTTTCGCCCAGATAGACGCGGCGGACATCTTTATTGGCCCGAATTTCATCCGGTGTGCCTTCGAACAAGGCTTCGCCTTGAAACAGGATCGAGGCGCGGTCGACAATATCCAGCGTTTCCCGAACCCGGTGATCGGTAATCAAAATCCCGATGCCGCGTTTCTTGAGGTACAATACAAGCTCTGAAATATCGGCAATCGCGATGGGGTCGATACCCGTGAAAGGCTCATCCAGAAGGATAAAGCTTGGCCGCGATGCGAGTGCGCGCGCGATCTCAACCCGCCGGCGCTCGCCGCCAGACAGGGCAAGTGCCGGGCTTTTACGGATATGACCAATGTTCAACTCGTCCAGCAAGGCGGAGACATTATCGTCCCATTTGCTACGATCTTTTTCGGTCAGCTGGACAACGGCTTTGATGTTCTCTTCAACGGACAGCCCGCGGAAAATGCTTTGCTCTTGTGGCAGATAGCCAACGCCGAGACGGGCGCGTTGATACATGGGCAAGGCTGTGATGTCTTGGCCATCCAGCGTGATCATCCCGCGATCTGCCTCGATCAGGCCCATAATCATATAAAAACTGGTCGTCTTGCCTGCCCCGTTCGGGCCCATAAGTGCCACGACTTCGCCGCGCTGAACGGTCAGGGTAATATCTTTCACGACGACACGTCCACGATAGGCTTTGCCGATATTATTCGCAGCCAAACCTGTCGCCGGCGGCGTGATGGTCGTTGTTTTCAATGTAGGGTCAGCGTCAGCCATTAGTTCGTCACCTGAGCATCAGATGATTTAATCAAGATCGAGACACGTTGACGACGCGGACATTTCCGCCCCGAGCAATCGGCCGTAACCTTCGCCTCGCGCGTCGAAAGAACGTAATCCAGACGATCGCCCGTCACGACATTTTCATCCTGCAGCAGAATCACATCGCCCGTCACGACAAAGCTGTCCGTGGACGCGGTATAAACGCCCTGGTTACCGCGGACTTCTTGGTCTGGCGTGATGTAGTAAAAATTCCCGGTTGCCACAAAACGCTCAATCGCGCTGCCCGTCAGGCCGAGACCGCCGCCGGCGCGGTTATAGATCACAACCTTATCGGCGAGGAGGCGCGCGTCACCCTGTCGAATATCAACCTGACCTGTCAGCGTTGTGACTCCGCCCACGGTCACCGCATTATCAGCCCCCACAGCCGTGTCGGCGGACGAGTCCGTAGAAAATTGCGCAAAAGCCTGAGCGCTGAAGCTACAGCTGACGGCCATGCCTGCCACACAGCGCAGGAGGGTTTTATATGTCATTTTCATCATAGAGCCCTAGTTCCCCGTATCCGTCTCTGAGCCGGATCCCTTGATCGTGAAATCGACACGTCCTGTTTCATTACCTGAAAAGCTAACGGCTTTCGAGGCTGTATCATAGATCAGCTCTTCGGCCTCGACGCGGTTGCCGCCGGGCCGATCTACCGTCACATCCCCTGTCACGGTCATAATCTTTTTCGCGCGTTCATATACGCCTTTTTCGCCGCGAATATCATTTTCCGTCGTGACGTAGCGAAAGTCCTCACGCGCATCGATACGCTCAATCGCGCCGAGCCGGAGGCTGTCAGAGACGGCTTGTACTTGTGTGGTATTCCGGAAAATATCCATGACTTGTGACGTCACGATCGCGCCGTCTTGTTCGACACGGACATCCCCCGTCAGTTCCGTTGTCGCCCCGCGATAGGTCCCGCGTTCGGCCAGAATATCAATCGGACCATCACCGCCAAAGCCAAGATCCTCATCCGCCTGAGTGCTACCATTATTATCAATCCGCGCCGTCATGCCGTCTTTGAAAATGAACGTCTTATAGGCATCTTCAATCGCATAGGTCTGGCCATCAACCCGACCAAAAGAGCCGGTGCAGTCGATCGGTTCATCCCCTTCGATCCGTTTGTCGCGCGCGAAAATCCGGGCATGGGTTGTCTGACAGACATAGCCATCGTCCGTTTCCAGATCGACATCCTCGCGCAAATTCAAAATCTTGTTCATGTCGTCATAGGAACCAGACTTGGCGACCAGAAAGCTGCTCTCCAAACCTTCGTCGCGGATGAACTCTAGCACGGGGTTGACGAGCGCGACGGCATTGCGGTCGGCCAAGGTTCGTGTGGCGCTATCTGCGGTCAGATAAAATGGCAGACCGTCCGCAGTCCGCCCAGAGTAGCGCGGATTGACCATCTTCACACTCTCGCTCGGACTGGCGACGATCTCCAGGCCACCACGATCCGACATAAACTGTACGACAAGCGCTACGATCAGGCCTGCGGCCGCCGCGAGCAGGCAATAGCGAAGGATGCGAATCCGTTTCGTATGCGCGCGCGCAGCCTCTAGAGTGAGGGCGCGTTTCGGCTCCCAGAGACCCAAGGCCTCACCCGCACGGCCAACGCCGGCTGAATCTGAAACTGTCGCAGTTGCGCTCATGCCTAGCGATATAGCGTGCTGACCCGATGGGGGCGACCCTTAATGCGCAGGTCTGACGCTTTGTTAATGCCCGCTAATCTGCGCGACGCATGCGGTGCGAGAAGATGTCCACATCCGCCCAACCATTGAGGTCCAGCTTGGCCCGTGTTGGCAGGAATTCGAAGCAGCCTTGCGCGATTTCCCAGCGATCTTCGCGCATGAGGCGACCAGAGAGAATCGTTTTGAGTTGATGCAAATAAAGCACATCAGAGGCCGCATAATTCAGCTGCGCCTCGGTCAGCTCATCCGCTGCCCAATCCGAAGATTGCTGTTGTTTAGAGAGATCGACGCTGATCAACTCGCGGCACAGGTCTTTCAGGCCATGACGGTCTGTATAGGTCCGCACGAGTCCCGAGGCGATTTTCGTGCAGAAAACAGGCGTAATCGTCACACCCATATCGCGCATCATCATGGCGACATCAAAACGGGCGAAGTGAAAAATCTTCACGACATCTGGATTTTCCATCAGGGCCTTCAAATTCGGCGCATCATAGCTGTCGCGGTCCATTTGTACGATATGCGCGTCGCCATCTCCTGCCGAAAGCTGCACAAGGCAGAGCTTGTCCCGCACGAGGGACAAGCCTTGTGTTTCCGTATCGACGGCCACGGCTGACCCAAAATCAATCCCATCGGGCAAGTCGTTTTTATGCAGGTGAACAGTCATGAGCGCAGTCTCTTTTTCAAATTTTGTCGGCTTTAGTCGATCTGGCAACGGAAAGCCACGCCGCAATTTCGGCGACAACGCAGCACAGAGTTTGCTAAGGCGATTCCATGGACCTGTTCATTCCCACTCGCCCCGCGACAGATGCGGCTTGTTTTGCTGTCTTTGAACAAGCCGACCTATCTTACGACGGGCATTTGTTTGTCGGGGTGAAAACAACGGGTATTTTCTGTCGGCCGGGTTGCCCTGCGCGCCTGCCCAAGCCCGAGAATTGTGATTATTATGACAATGCTGCCGAAGCGCTCAGCGCCGGCTTCCGCGCCTGTAAGCGTTGCCATCCGGCGCGCGGTGAAAATGGCCCGCTGGTAAAACAGCTTATCACGCTCGTAGAGACCCCGGACGTGAAACTCACGCGCACGGCATTGGCAAAAGCGGGAATCGATGCTTCGACCGCTCGACGGCAATTTCTCGCCCGTTTCGGGATGAGCTTTACGGACTATGCGCGCGCGCGCCGTTTGGCGCTGGGCGCGAAAACCCTCGCGCGCGGCGGGTCAGTGTTAGACGCACAATTAGACGCAGGTTTTGAAAGTGCGTCGGGCTTTCGCACGGCCTATGCGGCGCAATTCGGAATGGCGCCTTCAAAAGGCCACGCTGACCCGCTCTTCATCGACTGGCTAGAAACGCCAATGGGACGCATGATCGCCATTGCGGATGAGGCGGCGCTCTATTTGTTAGAGTTCACCAACCGCAAGAATATGCGACGGCAGTTTGACCGTCTGCGCCGAATCCAAGGCCGTGCCGTCGTACCGGGTCGCACAGCCATCACAGCAAAAATCGAGACAGAATTAGACGCCTATTTCAAAGGTGAGCTGGCAGATTTCACCGTGCCCGTCGCGACATCTGGTACAGAGTTTCAGCGGATGACGTGGGACGCGCTACAAACCATTCCATCGGGGCAAACGCGGTCTTATGCGCAGCTAGCCGTGATGATCGGCAAGCCCGCCGCCGTCCGCGCCGTCGCCTCTGCCAACGCCAATAATGGCCTCGCGCTTGTGATACCGTGCCATCGGGTGATCGCGAAGAATGGCGGCTTAGGCGGATATGCTGGCGGCGTGGGTCGTAAGCGACAGCTGCTAGACCTAGAGGCTAAATCGGGCTCAGCGTGAATTGCGCATTGAGGCTGCCATCTGCGGATGTGGCAAAGAAAACATCCGTAATCTCCACCGCGTAATTTGTCGTGACATCGACCAGCAAGCCATAGACCGCTTGCGTCGTTGTGCCATCCGTCCAGACGCCCAGCGCACCATCACCTTGCGGTTGAACGCGCGATAGCTCGACGCCTTTGGCCCGCGCGCGATCAATGAGGACTCCGCGTGAGAAGTCTTGCTTCGCGCCAATACTTGCCCCCGGTGTCAATTTCGGTTTTGCCCGCAACCAAAGCTCGCGGTCTGTTTGGGCCTCTGCCAATGCCAGATCCGGTGAGACGGCAGCCCCTTCCCGTGTCAACAAAAGCCACGCACCAAACGCCAGCATGAGCGCGCCCATGATCCCGATCAGCACGCGTTCGCGCCCGTCGCGTTCGTCCCACCACGCCCTCATGATCCAGTCTCCAGAATGAGGGTCGCCTCACCGATGAAACTGCCGCCTTGTTCGCGCACACCGCCCGTCGCGATACGCCCGCCCGCGGCCGCAATTGCGGCTTCGACATCGCTGGCCGCACCAAAGTCTGGATAGATAAAGCGTAATTCTAAACTATTATTGGCTGCGCGGTAACGGAGCTGATCCACGCGCACATTCTCAACCGACTCTAGCCCTGCAAATAACACGGCAGAGAGATCGAGAAATCCCGTCGCATTTTCAGGGGTTGCCTGTGCCGCGCGGGCCGCCGCACGCCCCGGACGCGCAGGCGCCGTCTGTCCCGTAGCTGCGAGATATTCCGCCGCCGTCTGCGCGCGTAGCTGTTCCGCTTGCGCTGCTTGCGCGCGACCTTGCACGCCAGACCAAACAAAGGCTGCGACCAAAGCCATCGCCGCCAAAGCCCCAAAGCGGATCAAGGCCGGCTTGGGTAAATCCATCTGACTGCGAATACGATAATCCCCCTGCAACAGGTTGAGGCCGCCCCGCGCAATCCCGTCTGAAAAAAGCGCGACAAGGTCCGTGTCGCTGGGCTGCACATTCGGCGCATCTGTCCAATCGGGATCAACCGCGGCGACGCCCGGCTCAACCACACGATCCAGCACTCGCACGGCGGTTTCCCCTGCCAGTAGATCATAATCCGCATAGGCCGCCGTCGCCCGAAGGCCCATCGTCTCCAGCGTCGCCAGCAAGACCTCCATTTGTGCACGATCCACCACGGCCAGACGCGGGGGTTGCGCATCGGACAGCGCGTAATGCAGGGCGTCCGCTGATCCAGCGATATCATCTTCGCGCGCGAAACGCGCCATTTTCAATTGCTGTGCTCGCCCCGCTTTAGGCAATTCTGTGTCGAACAGGCGCACGGCCTGCCCCGGCAAAATCACCGTCACATCTTGCGCGGTAACTGTCTGATCTGGCGACACGCGTTGCACGCCATCGATGCCCGACAGAATTGCGTCTCCGCCCGGAACGGCAGGCAAAATGAGGAGGCCAGTTTGTGCCATTATTCCGCTGTCCCTTCTTCTAGGAAATCCGGCAGAAAGGCTGCACGTCCCCATCCGCGATATGTCAGCTTTAACGCGCCTGTGTCCACCCCATCATAGCGCAGTACGCGAACACGCTCTGCCGTCGTCGCACCACGCACTTGCGTGACGACAACTTCGGCGAGAAGCGATTGGGTTTCCGTTGTGAATCGGTCCCGCAAGACATCTTCGGGGTTTGGGTTGAGCGCATTGAGGATTGTCAGATCATCATATGTGCCGACACCGCGATCCTCTAGAATGGCTTGCGCAAACGGCACAGACTCGCGGCCTCCCAAAGCCGCCGCGAGAATGGCGAGACGTTCAGGCGGCAGGGTATTCACATTGATCTTCGGCATAGCACCCGGCGCGCCCGTACAAATAAAGGGTTTTAGCAAAGCATAAATCTCCGCATCCACCCCTTCGATCGCGAGGAGTTCATCCGGCGACATCAGCGCCGTATTTGCCGTGCGGTAAGGCGGCGTCCGTCGTAGATAGGTGCCATCCTCTGCGCCATTCGGACCACGCTGGCTGTCGGCATCCATCCAGTCGACGAGACGCCAACTCAAGGCCTCGGATTGGTTGTCCGGTAGGCCAAGAACCTGCAACAAACTGACGAACTCCAGTCTGGCAGTATCATCTTGCACACCCGCCTCGGTGACCAGCGCGTTCAAATTAAAGCACTGGCTCGCATCGCGGAGGCGCACACTCACCATTCCGCCCGGCGTCGGCAGGATCAACGGGTCCGGCGAGCGCAGGAGCACCGTTTTGGCCTCCTCTGGGAGTTGCGCAAAATCATTTTCGACCCAGGCCGAGACGAAAGCTTGCGCCCCGCGCAGCTGCCAATCCGCTTGCGCATAAGCGTCGACGGTGATCGTCCGTTTTACGGCCAGCCGGACGTCATCCATCAGCGCGACAGCCAACGTCGCCATGAGCGCCATGATGAGCAGAGTCGTCAGCAAGACAGTGCCGGATTCAGGATCGCGCTTCATAAGTCGACCAGGAACAGATGTTTTGTTGTGACGTCGGCTTGGTCAGTGAGCGTAAATTCGATTAGCCCGTTTTGGATCGTCATGGGGGCGGTTTTCACCAAAGGCACGCGCCATTCCGGAAGAAGAACTTGAAGCGGGTCTGCGCTATTCGACAGCAAGACGCGACTAATGTGTTGTGTCTCGACCGATTTCAGGCCGTCCGCCAAAACCCGTGCGCGCCAGACATTTAGTTCCGCCGGGTTTTCATGGGGCATGGTCTCGCGGATCAGTTGCCCATCGGTGAATCGGTAGCGTACGCGTTGCGCTTGTCCGCGGGCTGCGCCTGTGGGATTCGCGCGACCCAGTCGGGTGAACGTCAGCAGGTCATCCTCCAGCGTCGGATCATCCATCGTAACTAGATAAGGCAACGTCCCGCCCAGCCCGTCACGCATGGGGCGCAAAACCATCGCCTCCATATCAGAGCGCAAAACCGCCCGCATGGCAACAACATCCGCCAGTGCATCCGTTGTCGCTTCCAACTTTGTCTTGGCCGCAATCGTTTGTGACATAACCGAGAGCGTCCCGGCGGAAAGTAACGCAAAAATAAAGAGCGAAACGAGCACTTCGATCAGGGTGAATCCCGCGTCTTTTTCGGCCTTGTGGATCATGGCGAAACCGCCCGATAAGCCCGACGTTCGATCAGCAGATCATCGCCTTCTGACACGCGCGCGGTCAGTTCCAACAAGCCTGCCTGCTGGGTTTCTACCGTTTCCAAAACCCAGTCATAGCTTTGCCCGCCCGCGTCTTCTTCGCCGCGTTCCAACCCGATTTCCGGCGTATCTAACTGCGCGCGGACCAGGACATTATCCGCGACAATCCCGGCATAGGTTTTATCGGTCAGGCGCTGCGCATGGGACGCGGATTGCGCGCCTACGCCAGACAGCCCGACGATCGCGACTGAGAATATCGCGAGGGCGGCCAGTACTTCGACCAAGGTGAAGCCCCCATCCTTGCAAGAGATGTCTTTCACGGTGCGGCCTGCAAAATGATCTGGCCGCGATCATCAGACGCTAAGACAAATTCGCCGTCGCGGCTCTGCAACTCCAAGACAAAAGGGGTTACGCCCTCTGTCGGATCAAACACGATAAGCGGCGTAATAACGTCGGCCTCTTCGCGCGCCTCGAAATCGATATCTATGCCGTCGACGTCTAGCTTCACGCGGCGCATATCCGACCATTCCTGCTGACCTTGACCTGTCCAATCTGCGGTATAATTAAATAATTCATATCCATCGGGCGTGATGTCCACACCACGGATTTGGCCGTCGACCTGGCTATCGCGTGCGGCGATGTTCAGGGTCGCACTGACCTGTTTTAGCTGCGTCTCAATCGCTGGTGCACGGGTCGGCAGGTTCAGCACAACGAGCCCTGTCGCGAGGCCCAGAATGACCAGCACGCAGAGGACTTCGACGAGCGTGAACCCGTCATCATTATGCGCGGTGACTACTGCCAATTCCCGATATCCGCATCATCGCCCTCGCCGCCGGGTTCACCGTCCGCGCCGAGCGAGAAAATATCGATCTGCGAAAATTCGCCGGGATTACGATATTGATAGGGCCGATCCCAGGGGTCGAGACGTAGCTTCTTGATATAGCCGCCTTGGCGATAGCGGGCTTCTTCCGCATCGGCCGGGCGCGTGCTCAAGGCGTCCAGCCCAGCCTGTTCTGACGGGTAGCCATTCATATCGAGGCTGTACATCTCCAGCGCCGTTTCAATCGTCGCGATATCACCGCGCGCTTTCTGAATTTTCGCCGTGCCAACATTGGGCGCGACATTCATCACAACAAAGGTGGTCAGCAAGCCAATGATCACGAGGGTCACCATGACTTCGACGAGGGTGAACCCATCTTCGTCGGTTCGAGTTTGGTCTGTCATATCAAGCTCCATCAGTAAGCGAGTGTATTTAATTGCAGGATCGGCAGGAAAATCGCCGCCACGACCAGCAGGACAATCCCTGCCAGAAAAATGATAATCGCAGGTTCCATCAGCGTCAGAAACACCGTCGTCGCTGCGTCGAATTCTTCTTCGAGATAATCCGCAGATTTTCCGAACATACCGCCCAGATCGCCAGACGCTTCGCCGCCCACGACCATCTGCACGACCAGCGGCGGGAACACGCCCGTGTCTTTCAATGCCGCCGAGACGGGGGCGCCGGACCGGACTTTCTCAATCGCAGCTGTCAGCGTCGTGCGCATCGCGGAATTCCGCAGTGTATGTTGCGCGGTTTCCATCGCGGCCAGCGCGGGTGTGCCCGCGCTTACGAGGCCTGACATTGTCCGCGCGAACCGCGCCGCATTGACCGAGCGAGTCAGCCTCCCGATCAGAGGCAAACGCAATCGAAAAGCATCCCAGCGCAGGCGCATCGCGGGTTGGCGCAAAGCCAGACGAAACAGGATTGGCCCGCCAATCATCACGGCCAATAATACTGGCCACCAGCCTTGCAGAAAATTCGACGCCGCAATAGTTGCCCGCGTGAGCCACGGCAGCTCTTGGCCGAAGGTATCAAATTGCTCGACAACGCTCGGCACGATGAAAATCATCAACAGCACGACGACCAGCAACGCCACGATCAGCAACACGACCGGATAGGCCGTCGCGCCCAAAATCTTGCGCCGGATCGTCTGCGCAGCTTCTAGGTCATCCGCAAGGCGCAGCAGGACTTCCGGCAAGCGTCCTGCCGTTTCGCCCGAGGCAACCATAGCCGTGTAAAGCGCGTCAAAGGCATGCGGCTGGCTGCGGAGCGCGGCCGAGAGCGTAGCACCTTCCATGACTTGTGCGCGGATCGCGAGGAGCACGCCGCGCATTGGTGAGCCTTCAAATTGCAGGGCGGTAACGCGCAGGGCATCCTCCACCGGTGTGGCGGCATCGATCAGGATCGCGAGCTGGCGCGTTGCGCGGGTCAGTTCGACATGTTTGATTTTCTGTCCGCGTATCGTCTCGCCTGTCTTGGCGGATTTGCGGCGAGAGCGATCGAGGTCCAGCGGAGTCAAAGCTCGCGCGCGTAAAATATCTCGCGCCTCACGCGCACTGCCCGCCATCAGCGTGCCGGTGCGGCGCGTGCCGGACGCGTCTAGCGCGGCATAGTCAAAGGCATCCACCGCCTAGCCCGCCGTGTCCAATTTCGCAGAACAAACGCGCAGCACTTCTTCTGATGTCGTGGCGCCGATTAGCACGGCCTGCGCCCCGCTTTGCAGCAGGGTCTGACGATCGGCAAACGCGTAATCCGACATTTGCGTTTCGGGCGCACCGTCATGGATCATCTGGCGCAGCGTGTCGTCATTCACGGCCATTTCATACAGGCCGAGGCGTCCTTGATAACCGATGGATTGGCATTGCACACAGCCGACGGCTTTGTGGAAAACGGCAGATTTAGCATCGACCCCAAGCTCTGCACACTCTGCCGCGCTAGGCGCGTAAGGCGTTTTGCAATGTTCGCATAATCGCCGGACGAGTCTTTGCGCCACAAGGGCCGTGATCGTGGAGGACAGAAGGAACGGCTCGACGCCCATATCGCGCAGGCGCGCGACGGCGGCGATGGCGGAATTTGTGTGAACCGTGGAGAGGACGAGATGCCCTGTCAGCGCGGCTTGCACAGCGATTTCTGCCGTTTCCGGATCTCTGATTTCGCCGACCATGACGACGTCGGGGTCTTGGCGAAGGATCGCGCGCAAGCCAGCGGCAAAGCTCATCCCGACCTTGTCATTGACTTGCGTCTGACCAATCCCGTCCAGCGCATATTCCACCGGGTCTTCGACCGTCAGGATATTGCGCGAACCATCATTCAGGCGTGACAATGCCCCATAGAGCGTTGTCGTCTTACCCGAGCCGGTCGGGCCGGTGACGAGGATAATGCCATTGGGTCGCGCGAGCATGGCTTGGAAATCCGTCAGCAACGCCGCGTCCATCCCAAGATCAGAGAGTGCAACACCTTGTTGGTCCTGTTCCAAAATTCGCATGACGAGCCGTTCGCCGTGGCGGGCGGGCAGGGTTGAGACGCGGACATCAATCTGACGTTCGCCAAGGTTCAGCGAAAAACGTCCGTCCTGTGGGATACGCTTATTCGCGATATCCAGCCGCGCCATGACTTTGACACGCGAGACCAACACAGGCGCGAGGCGGGCGGGCAGCGAGAGCTTTTCTGTCAACGTGCCATCAATGCGAAACCGTACAGAGAGACGCTCTTCATAAGGTTCGACATGAATATCGGATGCGCGACTGCGGATCGCTTCTTGTAAGATCCCATTGATCAGGCGGATGACCGGCGCATCGTCCGTGTCGTCCAGAAGGTCGCTGGTCTTGGGCAGCCCAGACGCCAAAGCGTCCAAATCTTGCGGGTCGCCAATCGCGGCATCGGCAGAAGAATTCAAGTCTGATTGCGCATAGGTTTTCGACACCAGCGCCGCGAACCCTGCAGCGTCCATGACCTCTGGCCGGATCGGCGCGCCATAGGCGCGGCGGGCCTCTAGCAGAGCTTCGCGGGTGACGCCGGGACGATGGGCCAGCACGGGATGTCCGCCTACCCCTTCCGCTACAACGACGCCGTGCAGGCGCGCGAAGCTGTAGGAGAGCGGCGGCGTGGAACTGATTTGCGGGTCAGACATAGGAGAAGACTAGACCAGAGAGGTTAAAGAGGAAACGGGCCATCCCAGATTCCAACAGATACGTCATCTTTCACGTTCTTTAGATAATTATCGTTTTTCGATATTTTTTGTTGTTTTTCGATATGTAAGCGCCCTATATAGGTGAGAGATAGAATTTACACAGACGGGGACTGACATGCTGACGATTGATAACCTGACAAAAAGTTTTGGCGATGTGAAAGCCATGCAGGGCATCACACTGGACCTAAAACCGGGTCTCTTTGGTTTGTTGGGACCAAACGGCGCGGGGAAATCCACGCTGATGCGGACACTCGCGACCTTGCAGAAACCCGATGCTGGCTCTGTGGCACTGAACGGTGTTGATATTGTCGCCAATCCCGATGCTATGCGCAGCACACTGGGTTACCTGCCGCAGGATTTCGGTGTGTACCCCCGCATGAGCGCGAAGGCCCTGTTGGATCATATCGCGGTCTTAAAAGGTATTGGTCCCAAGTCTGTCCGCTCAGAACAGATCATAAGCCTGCTCAAAAACGTCAATTTGCTGAAGCATTCCTCCGCCAATGTCTCAACCTATTCCGGCGGGATGCGCCAGCGTTTTGGCGTGGCGCAAGCCCTGTTGGGGGATCCCGATGTGTTGATCGTGGATGAGCCGACAGCGGGCCTCGATCCGTTCGAGCGCCAGCGTTTCCTCGATCTACTCTCAGAGGCCGGCGAGGAGAAAATCATTATCCTATCGACCCACATCGTTGAGGACGTCCGCGACCTCTGCACGGATATGGCGATTATGGGCGAAGGCCGGATCGTTGTCCGCGGTGAACCGGAAGCTCTCGTGCAATCTGTTGCGGGCCGTATCTGGCGCAAAACTATGGATAAAGACGATGCGGAAGCCCTGACACAGAGACCAGACTTCCTGAACAAGCGTCGCAAACTGGGTCGAACAGAAGTCACGCTTCTCGGCCTAGATTTCACGGATGAGCCACCCTTGCCCGGATTTGAGAAAGCCGATGTCGGCCTCGAAGATGCTTACTTCGCCTATCTGAACGGTCACCTGAGCGGTGGGGAGCTGTCCCATGCTGCCTAAGCTCTTAAAATTCGAACTTTCCTATCACATGAAATCCGTCGGTTTTTGGATGACGGTCGTCATCATGATCGCGTTGGGCCTTTTGCTCACAACGGATTTCTTCACGATTTCTGCCAGCGGCGGCGCCAAGGTTAAATTAAATGGCGCTGTGCCGATCGCGCTAAATCTGTCGGCCTTATCCATTGCGTCGATCTTTTTCGGCGCCGTTTTTGTTGTTGGCGGTGTCTTACGGGATGATAATTTCCACGCGGTGGAAGTCATTCATGCGACACCCGTCAAGACGCGGGACATGATCCTTTCGCGCATGGGCGCGGCGTGGCTGACTGTCACATTGTGCTTGTCCGCCGTCATCATTGGGATGCTGGCTGGGCAGTTTATGCCTTGGGCCGATGCCGAGAGTTTCGGGCCATTTAATCCGCTCTACTACCTTCAACCACTGATCATTTTCGTCGCTATTAACGCGCTGTTCGTGACAGCGATTTTCACCGCGATTGCGATGCTGACGCGCGAAAAATCTATGGTCTATGTCAGTGCCGTCGGGCTGCTAATCGCCTATTTCGCAGCGGGCGCTTTGGCCGGAGAAAATATGCCAGACTGGTACGGCACAATCGCCGATCCATTCGGCACATCCGCGCTGGCAGAGGTCACGCAATATTGGCCCGCGGCAGAGCAAAATACGCGCCTTGTGCCGATCACCGGATATGTCGGGTTAAATCGGCTGATCTGGGGCGGAATTGGCTTCGCGCTATTCGCGTTTTCCTTCCTGCGGTCCACGCGCGGCATTGTCATGCGCAAGACCCGTCGCGGCAAGACTGAGGCCGTGGATGAAACAGGCGACATCCAGCTGCAACCTGTCACGCCCAAACTGGGCGCAGGGCATAAGCTGGGCACGTTTTTCACGCGCCTACGCTATGAATATCTGGCAACCGTGCGCAGTACGCCTTTTGTCATCATGATCGGAATTTTCATTGCCCTGTTTGGCCTCATCGTTTGGGGCTCACTGGCGGGGAGTCCGGACCCGACCCTGCCGACCAGCCGCTTTATGGCAGGTCTGGTACTGGGCTCGCTCGGCATTCCCATGCTGATCGTCATGGTGTTTTTCGGGGGCGATATTCTCTGGCGCGAACGTCAGGCGAAGATCCACGAAATCCTAGACGCGACACCCGTTTCGAACGGCAGTCTCCTTTGGGCAAAATGGGCAGGTCTGACCCTTGTTATCTTTACAATGATCGTAATCGGCATCGTCTTTGGCATGGGCACACAGTTCGCACTGGCGGGCGATAAAGTCGCCGTCAATCCGATTGTCTATTTGAAAACAGGTCTGCTGGCCTTTGGCGTCAGCTTTGTTTTCCAAGCCTTTCTCGTCATGTTTATTCAAAATTTCATGCCCAACCGGATCGTCGGCATGTTGGTCGCGGCGGGTGCCGTTATCGGTCTGTTGTTCCTGCCGTTGATTCCATTTTTCCATCCACTGATGGGATATGGCGATGTTTCGCCGGGGCGTTTGTCAGAAATGTCAGGCTATGCCGATCTGTCATCCTTCAAAGCCTTCGGGCTCTATTGGGGCGCATTTGCGCTCTTGCTGGCCGTGCTCTCGATCTGGCTGTTCCGGCGTGGGTTGCAAGACAGTGTATTCGCGCGCCTACGCGGTCTTCGCGCCGCCATGAGTGGCCCAACGCTGGCGCTGGCCGCTGTCGGGATTGCCGGATTTATCGGCATGGGTAGCTATATTTACACAACCTATGACGCGAATGATTATCGCAACGCCAAGGCGTGGGAATTACGCACCGTCGCCTATGAAAAACTCGTCAAACCGCGCGAGGATGACCCGCAAGTCGAGGTCACCGCCGTGCATACGGACATACAGTTTTATCCGGATAAGAGAGAGGCTCTGGTCTCGGGTTCGATTACACTGATCAACCCGCATGAGACGCCTTTGACCGAAACCGTCTTGCAGCTGCCCTCGGGCCATCCAGAAGACATTCGTCGCTTGGACATCACAGGCGCCACACGGATCAGCGGCGAAGATTTCGCCGATGGGATCGCCGAATATGATATGGCGCTCTTCCGCTTTGATCCGCCGCTCGCACCTGGAGCGACAGCGCAAATGGATTTCTCGACCTATTATCATCCGCCGAAACTCGCGGATGGGTCGTTCATGGTCGACAACGGGACGTTTGTGAATAACTCCCAAGTCTTCCCGATGGTCGGTATCCCGCGCAATTATATGTCCAATCCGGACAAGCGCCGGAAATATGATCTACCGGAACGCGAACGCATGGCAGAGCGCACAGATGCAGAGGCGCGCAGCATGAACTTCTTTGACGCCCATTCGCATTATGTCGATTTCGCTGCGACCGTCTGCACGGACGCTGATCAAATCGGCATCGCCCCGGGTGAGCTGCTGCGGACCTATGAGCAAGACGGCCGGAGCTGTCGCGATTACAAGGCCGTGCGCCCCATCGCGAATTTCTTCAGCTTCCTCTCCGGCGATTATGTCATCGCAACCGATAGCTGGGAGGCCCCAGACGGGCGGACCATCCCGCTGGAGATTTTCCACTATGCCGCGCATGATTATAATGTGCCGCTGATGCTGGAGGCGATGGGCGATAGCTTGGAGACTTTCACACGGGAATTTAGCCCCTATCAATATTCGCAACTGCGGATCATGGAATTCCCCTATCGCAGTTTCGCGCAATCCTTTGCTGGGACCGTGCCCTTCTCCGAGAATATCGGCTTTGTGCGCGACCCCGGTGATCCGGAGAACATCGACGATGTCGATCTGGCGACCTATGTCACCATGCATGAGATCGGGCACCAATGGTTCGGCCATCAAATCATGCCAGCGCAGACCAAAGGCTTTAACGTCTTGTCCGAAGGTTTGACCGAAAATGCCGCCCTGACCGCTTATGAAGAGCAGTTCGGCTTTCAAAAAACGCGCAAGCTCTTGGAGCAGCGTTTTGTGCAGGGCTATCTCCTGTCGCGGACCTTTGACGCCGATGACGAGCCGCCGCTCGCGCTGGCGGAAGGGCAGAGCTATTTGTTCTATGAAAAGGCCGGTTGGACTTTCTGGGGCCTAAAGCATTATATGGGTGAGCCAGAGATGCAGGCCGCCATTCGCGGCTTTGTCGAAGACTACGGCCAGACCGGTGCGCCCTACCCGACGACATTGGAGCTGACGGACGCCCTGCGTGAGGCCGCCGGTCCAGACTATGATCAGCTGATCACGGATTATTGGGACCGGATCACATTCTGGAACTTTAATGTCCAAGACGACACACCAGAGGTCAAACCCAACGCCGATGGCGGTTATGACGTCACGGTCAGCTTCACCGTCGATAAGCTGATCGCCTCCGAAGAAGACGGGAAAGAAACCTCCGTCGCAGACCTAGACGGCGAAGGCCTGAACGAATGGGTCGAGATCGGTTTTTACACCATCGATCCAAAAGAGACGCTGGGCGGAGACTGGATCCATCTAGAACGCGTACGCGTCACGGATGAAAACAGCACGCGCCCCGAAGACGCGGACGAAGATGACACGGCCCGCGAATTCTCGGTCACGGTTTCTGTTGAAACGGCCCCCACGGCCGTCGTCATCGATCCGCGTCGCCTGCTGATCGAGCGGAATGTCGGTGATAATCTGGTCGAGATCGAAGGCGCCCGCGCAGAGAACTGAGCGCAACATCCCACGATCCTTGTGCGGGCTGGCAGGCGCTGATAAGGCGCGCTGAACAATGCCTCCCGCACAGGACACCCCGCCATGAAAATGAACGGTAACGAGATAAAGCCCGGCAACATCATCCTGCATCAAGGCGGGCTGTGGATCGCGGTCAAGAACAAGGCCGTCAAGCCCGGCAAGGGTGGCGCGTTCAACCAGGTCGAGCTGAAAAACCTCGAAGATGGTCGCAAGCTGAACGAACGGTTCCGCGCGGCAGAAACGGTGGAGCGTGTCCGGCTGGAACAAAAACCTCATACCTATCTTTATCCCGAAGGCGACATGCTCGTCTTTATGAACGCCGAGAATTACGAGCAGATCAGCCTGCAATCGGAATTCGTCGGCGATCAGGCGCAATATCTGACCGACGGGATGGAAGTCGAAGTTGAGTTCTATGAGGAGCGCGCGATCACCGTCGCCCTGCCCGAGCAAGTCATCCTCGAAGTCGCGGACACAGAACCCGTCGTAAAGGGTCAGACCGCGGCAAACTCATTCAAACCCGCGACCCTCTCCAATGGTGCGCGCACGAACGTCCCGCCTTTCGTGGGTGTGGGTGAGCGCTTGGTCATCAACACGACCGATGG
>CAYPWW010000023.1:19576-33818 GCA_964414555.1 uncultured Algimonas sp. | reverse complement strand
GTCTTTGAGCGGGTTATAACCGCCCGACATATCGCCGTAGAGCGTGGCATAGCCGACCGCCATTTCCGATTTATTGCCCGTCGTCACCAGCATTGGTCCGAACTTATTGGACAGCGCCATGAGGATCACTGCGCGCGTGCGGGATTGGATATTCTCTTCTGCCGTCGACGGTTCAGTATCCGCGAAAAATGGCGCCAGCATTGTGTCGAATGCATCTACGCCCGGCTTGATCGGGATATTGTCATAGCGACAGCCTAGCCGCTCGCAGCAGGCTTCTGCATCCGTCAGCGAGTCGCCGGACGTATATTTCGTCGGCATCATCACGGCCCAAACGCGGTCTGGCCCGAGCGCATCAACAGCAATGGTTGCCGCCATGGCGCTATCGATCCCGCCGCTCATGCCCAGAATGATCTGTTTGAACCCGTTCTTATTGACGTAATCGCCTAGCCCCAGACACATGGCACGCCAGTCGGCCTCATACCCGTCTAAGTGCTTGTGTTTGACTGCATCTGTGCAGGTCCAGACATCCTCGATCTTTTCCCACGTCGCGACGTCATAGTCTGGCACGAAGGATTTCAGCGCCTGAACAATTGTCCCATCCGCGGCCATAGAAAAACTCGACCCGTCAAAGACCAGCTCGTCCTGCCCACCGACCTGATTGACATAGACCAAGGGCAGGCCTTCGGTGACGACCTTGTCACCCATGGCCTCGGATCGCTCTGTCAGGGCTGTGCGCCGCCACGGCGACCCGTTAGGAGAAATCATCAACTCTGCGCCAGCGTCATCCAAATGCGCCGCAACGCCCGACTGCCAGAGATCTTCACAAATCGGGAGACCGATTGAGACGCCCTTGAAATCAATCGGCTGGGGTAAGGCACCTTGCGCAAAAACGCGCGCTTCATCGAACACGCCGTAATTGGGCAGGTGATGCTTAAACCGTACGTCTGCGATCAAACCATCACGCAGGAACAACGCTGCGTTATAGAGTTTGCCATCCTCTCGCCATGGTGCGGAGAACACGATGGCTGGTCCATCAACCGTCTCGGTGGCTAATCGTTCACACGCGGTCTTGCAGTCCGTGACGACCGAAGGCCGTAGTACCAAATCCTCGGGCGCATAGCCGATGATGAATAGCTCGGAGAACACGACAATATTTGCGCCATCCGCTTTCGCACGCGTATAATATTCGCGCGCAAGCTGGAGGTTGCCGGGAATGTCGCCAACAACAGGATTGGCCTGTACGGAGGCTATTTTTAGGGTGGTGGTCATATGCTTTGCGCTCTACGCCGCGCCCTCGCCTTTTGCAATCACCGCTCGCGCGCTCTGATACAGATCATCAGAGCCTCAATCGAACCGCTTACTCTGAGAGAGCCGCCACTAGCCCCCGCATCAGCTCAATATTCTTATTCATCGAATGGGTTCCGACCTCATCCGCAAAAGCGAACTCACGGTCAGCAGCGTTTTTGGCGATGACGATATTCGCTTGCGGATTGACGTAGATATACTGCCCGTAAATTCCGACAGCGAAGAAGTCGCCTGTGTTCGGTCCCGCTTGTGGCATGGGCACCCACCATTGATAGCCATAGCCGACACCACGATCCGAGAGGTTCGGCGCGCTGTGCGCCGTGCTTTCCGCGACCCAGCTGGCCGGAACGATCTGCTCGCCGTTCCACTGCCCGTTTTGCAGGAAGAGCTGTCCAAACTTTGCATAGTCGCGTGTGCGTAGGTTCAACCCACCGAGGGCAAAGGCGACATCTTCGCCGTCCGTTAGATAGAACGGTGCGCGGCCCATACCCAGATACGCGCCATAGGTCTCCTCCCAGAGCGTGTGCAAGCTTTTGCCTGTCGCCGCCCGCAGGACCATTGCCGCAACATGGGTGTCGATCGAGACATATTGCCAACGCGTGCCAGCTGGGACGTCGGTTTCGCTCAATCCGGCCGTATAGTCGTCCATTGACCCGCCGAGACCCAAGACCCGCCCCATGTCATTAATATCGGATTTTGGGTCCATGTAGTTTTCATCAAACGTAATCCCGCTGGCCATGTTCAACACATTTCGGATGGTCGAGCCGTCATAGGCAGAATCTTTCAGGGCTGGCACATATTTCGTGACGGGGTCGTCCAAGCTCTCGATTTGGCCTGCCTCAATGGCTTTGCCGTAAAGGCCAGACATAAAAGATTTCGCGACGGACCAACTGATCCGCAGATCATCGCGTTCTGTCCCGCGATAATAGCTCTCATGGATCAACTGCCCGTTCTGGATGACCACGAGCCCTGTCGTGTCGAGTTCTTCCAACACATCTTTGAGTTTGCGTTCGACGCCCGCAATCTCAACGGTGTCAGGCAGAGGTCGAATGGTCTCTGGCCAAGGCTGTGGGTCACCGATCTCCAAATCATGGTGGAGGAAGGCCGCATCCATATTCGAGAAGTTCTCGACGATCCGGTCCGCATCAAAAAGCGTGTTGACGGTTTGCAATCGTTTTATCGTCGACCAGTTCAGCGCCACTAATAACGCAAGTCCGCCCATTAAGCCGAGCAAGCCATAAACTACAAAACGCTTCATGTGCTTTTCCCCTCATCCACGCGACACGCAATTTTGACCGCAAGCGCACCGTCTTCAGCCGTAACATCTACAGGCGCATTATCCAAAACTGCGCGCAGGAAGCTGTCCGTCGCCGCGCCAAGGCTGTCTGCAGCTTGGGGGTCGGACGCGAAATCTGCGTTCAAATCATAGGGCGTCGTGTTTTTCAGAGTCTTGGCATTGAAGTCGATGACAACCTGCCCTGTCGCATATGTGATCACCATGACCCGTTCACTCTCGGCGACCGTGCGATTGGTATAGAGCGTCGCTTGGCCCGACGCATAGATCAGCTCTGCTTTCGTAATGTCGTTATGATCAGACGTCTTGCCCTCGACCGTACCGCTCACGCGAAGGGGCGCATCGCGAAACAACATCGTACAGAGATCGATGTCATGCGTCATAAGATCGAGCGTAGCAGATGTGTCCTTACCCCGCGGTGAGGCGGGCGATGTGCGACTGGCGTCAATCTTCAGCGGCGTCTCTGCGATACGATCTAGACCGATCGCCGCGAGGACTTGTCGTTCTTGATGGCCCACCTGAACGATCAGCTTTTTATGGTCAGCCAGATCAGCGATGGCCTCGGCTTGCGCGCCCGTTGTCGCCAACGGCTTTTCGATCAAGCAATGGCAGCCCGCGTTCAAAGCCCCTAGCGCCATTTCATAATGGGTAGACGCAACAGAGGCGATTACGACAGCATCACTCTGCGAAAGCAGGTCCTGCAACGCGAGGGCGGAAACATCATGTGACTGCGCTAAACGCTCTGCGCGTTTGGTGTTTGTGTCAAAGATACCGACGAAATCAATCCGACGATGATCGCGTAGTTTATCCGCATGATATCCTGCGAAGACACCCGCGCCGATCAATCCGATTTTCAGTCTTTCTACCATGGGCGCATAACGGCCTAGGCGGGCCAAATTGCAAGAACAAATAGCAAGTGAATTGATTCGCCTCCGAATCGACAAGGCGCTCACGGACGCTAGCAAGACAGCTCTAAAGCGCCAAAATTAACAAATTTGACGGCTAAATAGGCCAAAAACTCAAGAAAACTGCAGTTTTTAATGACACGTTAACCTTAATCGTTAGGGCTTTGCATCAGCTATCCGTCACAAGATGCGGAAGTGTCATCAAATGGGAGAACCACGATGAACAAGAAAGAACTCGTCGGCGCAATTGCGAGCCACACTGGATGCAGCCAAAGCGATGCCGGCCAAATGCTGAACGCTTTTTGTGAAGTCGTCACAGGCGAAATGAAACGCGGCGATGGCCACAAGGTCGTCATCCCTGGCTTCGGACAATTTGTGTCCAAGCATCGCGAATCTCGCGAAATGCGCAATCCTGCTACGGGCAAAATGATGATGTCCAAAGCCAAGACAAGCGCGACATTCAAAGCCGCAGCCGCACTAAAAGACCTTTAGGTCAACCGACCAATCTGACAAGAAAGAGCCGTCCCATCTGGGGCGGCTTTTTTTATGCACTATTGAGATCGTGGGCTGGCAGAAAATGACAAATGATGTCGAGATAGAAACGCCTCAGCCCATTGAGTCACAGCCGAGGTTTCGAGACGTACAATTTGATGAGCTACTAGAAGATATTTTCGGCCTAAGCGGGAGAAGCCTAAGGACGATAAAAGCCCTCATTTTCAAGCCCGTTGAGTACTTCCAAGCCGCGAAGCATCCATTTTGGAAAAATGCCTATTCCCCTTCTTTCCGGATATTTTTGGGCCTCGTCGCCATATCGACAGCCTTAAAGTATTTCTACGCCAGTGAAGACGGAGCCTTATTCAAGTTCTTTGAAACCTTTTTGACCGAGGCGCTATCCGAAGAAATTGATGATCTATCAGAACTGGGGCTCGACCCCTCACTATTCGATGTAAAAGATGCCGTAAGAAGAACATTACAATCTTTCTTCCTCTTATCGACCCCACTCTCAATCGCATTTTTTCTCATTGTAGCTGCACTCTTCCGCTCATTTGGAGAAAAATTACGTTTTGTCGTCCGGGCGAGATTTATTTTCGCCATTCTGATTCCTCTGGCAGCCCTAGGGCTCATCTCTGCCATCGGAATGATCATCCTGCCCGCCGGTTGGGTCGAAATCACATCGAACTTGAATATGGTTTTATCCATCATTTTGATGGCTGTAACGGCATACAGGGGGGCTTTTTCAAGCGTTCCGAGTAAGCTTGGCCGTCTCGGGCGAAGTGTCGGGCTTACAGCCCTGATATCCTTCATGTATACGCTTGCGAGCGCAATCGCGCTCGGAGAAGGCATGTATAAGTCTGGCTATGAGTTTGGCGAACGCGTGGCGATTGCAACGCAAGAACTGGAGAGCCAGAAAAAAGAGATCCAAGACGCTCTAGACGCAGGTTCAGAAGCACCGATGGACATCGACGCCACACCTGCGAAGCCTACAGAAAATACAGAGCCTCAGAAGAATGAAACGCCTAAACCAGAGCAGTAATCACCCCGCCAGGCGCGCGGCCTCTTCCTTACGGTAACTGCCCAGTTCTTCTGCAATCAGAAACGCCAGTTCTAACGCTTGATCCGCATTCAGGCGCGGATCGCAATGAGTATGATAGCGTGAGGACAAGTCCGCTTCGCTAACCGCACTGGCGGATCCACCGAGACATTCCGTGACGTTTTGGCCGGTCATTTCGAAATGCACACCGCCGGGCCAACATCCTTCTGCATGCAAAACGCGCATGAACTGCTGCACTTCGGTCAAGATATGATCGAACGGTCGTGTTTTATAGCCACTGTCCGTTTTGATCGTATTGCCGTGCATAGGGTCACATGACCACACGACATGGCGGCCTTCGCGCTTAATCACACGTGCAAGCGATGGTAGACCCTTGGCGACTTTATCGTGGCCATAGCGAGAGATCAGCGTGATCCGTCCCGGGATATTTTCTGGGTTGAGGACATCGAGGAGCTTTAGCAGCTCATCCGGTTCCAGCCCCTCACCGATCTTCATCGCGATCGGGTTTTCAATCCCGCGCATAAATTCGACATGCGCATGATCCAACTGGCGTGTACGGTTCCCAATCCAGAGCATATGCGCAGAGGTGTCATACCACCGACCGCTCGTACTATCGATCCGGGTCATGGCTTCTTCATAACCCAGCAGCAGTCCCTCATGGGATGTATAGTAGTCCGTGCGCGCCATTTGCGGCGTGCTCTCAGGCGTCACACCACACGCTTCCATAAAGTCGAGCGCATCTTCGATCTTCTCGCACAGCTCTTTATAGCGCCGTGTCGACTCAGACCCGTCAACAAAGCCAAGCGTCCATTTGTGGATATTGCGAAGGTTCGCATAACCGCCAGACGAGAACGCGCGGAGGAGGTTCAGCGTTGATGCCGACTGGCCATAGGCTTTCAGCAGGCGTTTCGGGTTCGGAATCCGGGACTTAGGATCGAAATCCATGCCGTTGATATTATCCCCGCGGTAAGACGGCAGAGTCACGCCGTCACGAACTTCGACGGGCGAGCTGCGCGGCTTGCCGAACTGTCCGGCGATCCGGCCGACTTTCACGACGGGCTGACCCGCGCCATATGTCAGAACAACGGCCATTTGCATCATCACGCGGAACATGTCGCGCAGGTTGTCAGGATGAAATTCTTTGAAACTCTCGGCGCAATCTCCACCTTGCAGAAGGAAGGCCTTCCCCATGGCCACATCGCCCAGACGCTCACGCAAACGACGCGCTTCACCTGCGAAAACGAGCGGTGGATAGCCCCGCAGCGTATCCTCGACTTTTGCCACGGCGTCCAGATCTGGATAGTCGTCGGGGATGTGTTTTGCGGGTTTTGTGCGCCAGCTAGATGGCGTCCATTTTGTCATGATCAGTCCCTCATAGACGTAAAGACGCAAAATCTCTGCGCTATATCGGCGGCCTGCCTAACAGACCCAGAAAATTTTGCCTAGATAAAAGGTCAGACTTCAAAGCCTAAGTAACAACCGTGGTCTTATTGATCTCACGAGGCTTCAACGTCACGATTTCTTCGGCAATCGTGGGGTGAACCGCACATGTCCGGTCGAAGTCCGCTTTTGTCAGACCTGCTTTGACACAAATACCCAGAGCTTGAATGACTTCCGCCATATGTTCGCCGACCAGATGGATGCCGATGACGACCTCATCTGGACCTTGAGTGATGAGTTTCATGAAACAGCGCTGCGGATCACCGGCGAGGATGTTCTTCATCGGACGGAATTTGGTCGTGTAGACCGTGATTTCGTCGCCATACTTTTTGCGTGCTTCACTCTCTCCCAAGCCGACCGTGCCGACCTCTGGCCGCGTGAAGACAGCGCTCGCGATTTGCGTATGATCATAGGCGGTTGGATTGTTCTTAAAGACCGTCTCAACAAACGCCATGCCCTCGCGGATCGCGACAGGTGTCAGATTGACCCGGTTCGTAACGTCGCCCACGGCGTAGATATTCTTCGCCGTCGTGCGAGAGTATTCATCGACAACGACTGCACCTGCGGCGTCCACCTGAACGCCCGCCTTCTCAAGGCCCAAGCCCGGCGTGTGCGGTTTGCGACCCGTCGCCATAAAGACGCAATCTGTTTCAATTTTGCAGCCATCATCAAAGTGAACGACGTAGCCAGTCTCTGTTTTTTCAATGGTTTTCGGGCTGATATTAAAGCGGACATCGATGTCATTGTGCTTTTGCACTTCGGCCACAGCGTCGCGCACATCCGCGTCAAACCCATTCAATAGGCGCCCACCGCGATAGGCTTGCACCGTCTCAACACCTAGCCCCGCATAGATGCCCGCAAATTCGCAGGCGATATAACCGCCGCCAATGATGACGACATGTTTGGGGAGCTTATCCAGCAAGAACGCATCATCTGACATAATCGCGTGCTCATACCCCTCGATCTCAGGCATCCACGGGCGCCCACCGACGGCAATCAGGATCGTTTCTGCCGTAATCAGTTTTCCACTATCGACCAGCTTGACCGTATGCGCGTCAACGAACTCTGCCCGCTCGCGAAAGACTTCTGCGCCGTTCTTTTCCAAAATCGTGGAGTAGATGCCGGACAAGCGCGAGACTTCCATCTGGATCGCATTGCGAAGGGTCGGCCAATCAAAGCTGGCATCCTTGACCGTCCAACCATATCCGGCGGCCTCTTCGATCGCGGCGCCGTAATCCGCGCCATAAACGAGGAACTTCTTCGGCACACAGCCACGCACGACACAGGTGCCACCCGGCAGGCTTTCTTCTGCCACGCCGACACGTTTGCCCAATTGCGCCGCCATTCGGCCAGAGCGAACGCCGCCGCTGCCCGCGCCGATCACGAAAAGATCAAAGTCGTAATTCGCCATGTCTAGCTCCTGAAGATTGATTGGGCTGCATTAAATTCCTAGTCGTTCGCTGTATTTTGCATACGCAAGGCGGCCCGTTCACCGAAAGCTGTGGCTGCAGGCAAAAGGTCACGAGAAATCTGTGGCTGTTGGCTCAATAATTTTTGCATCGCTGGATCACCGTGCAAAACAATAAGGCGCTCGATCTCCTCGGGCGTCACATACTGCTCATAGACTGCGGCGGCCTCAGTCACGAATTGAGAGGCTTCCGCCTCCATAGCTACCATCATCATTTCACGGTTTTTCTTCATGATCGCAACGACCTCTTCATTGCCTGCTAATTCGAGGGTTTTGATTTGCGTATCGATCATCACGAGCGAGGCCGTCTTCATTTGTGCGACGATACCCGCTTGATAGAGCAGTTTTTCTGCACGCGTTTCCCCTGGCAATTCGTCAAAAGGGACGGTCTCGACGATAATCGCGCCGAGCTGATCGCTGAGCTCGCTGTAATCTGTCAGCTCCGGGGTTTTTGAGCTAGGCTGCTGACAAGCCGCTAAGACAAGCACAGCGGCTGAGGCGCCAATTGCGCGCAAAAGTCTAATCACGGGCAATTTCGATAACGCGGGCATGATCTGCCTCCCCTATGATGATGATGTCAGCGAGATCGATAAACAAACCATGCTCCATGACGCCCGGAATCTGGCTGAGTGCGAGAGCCGTGTCTGCTGGATTTGGAATCTTCCGACATTTGCTATCGAGAATATAATTACCGCCATCCGTAACAAGCGGCCCAGAGCCGTCTTTTAACTGGCGAAGAACGGTTTGCGCTTCCTCACAGCCGGTTGATTTCAGGGCGTCGTAAATCTGCTCCGCCGTTAGGGCCATGCCAAAGGGATCGACCTCGACGGGCAATGGGAATGCACCGAGCGTCTCAACCATTTTGGACGCATCCGCGATGACGATCATCCGTTCCGAGGCATGAGCGATAATTTTCTCGCGCAACAGGCAGGCTCCGCCACCTTTGATGAGATTGAAAGCTGGGTCGACTTCGTCTGCACCGTCAATCGTCAGATGGATCCCGTCAACGCGGTCCGGCTCGGCCAGTGGCACGCCGGCTTCCATGGCGCATTCTGCCGTGCGTTTGGACGTTGGCACGCCTTGGACCTTGAGACCGCCTGCGACTTTCTCTCCGAGTGCATCGATGAAAAGTTCTGCCGTTGAGCCAGACCCCAGACCGAGAGTCATACCGTCTCGGACGAACTCTAGCGCCGCGAGGGCCGCATTTTCCTTAGCAACACTCATTTGGATTTCGCTTTCAGCTTTTCTTGCACCGCGCGGAAACGAGCACCCCACCCGGGTTTGTTGACTTGTTTTGCACGTGCGAGAGCCAGCGCATCGTCCGGCACGGAGTCTGTCACGACCCCGCCAGAGCCGAGAAACGCGCCCGCGCCAATCGTGACAGGTGCGACGAGAGAGGAATTGGACCCGACGAACGCGCCATCACCAATGACAGTCTTGTGCTTGTTATAGCCGTCGTAATTGCAGGTGATTGTGCCGGCGCCGACATTGACGCCTTCGCCCAATTCCGCATCACCAACATAGGATAGATGATTGATCTTGCTGCCTTTTCCGACAACCGCCTTCTTCGTCTCGACAAAGTTTCCGACCTTTGTCTTCTCGGCCAGCTCTGTGCCGGGGCGTAGGCGAGCATAAGGCCCAATCTGTGCGCCCTCGCCCACATCTGCGCCTTCCAGATGGCAGAACGCATGGATCGTCGCGCCGCGGCGGACGGTAACACCGGGCCCGAAGACCACATTTGCATCAACAGAGACGTCTGGCTCCAGCACGGTATCGTAGGCGAAATAGACGCTTTCCGGATGTTTCAGGCTGACACCCGATGCCATCGCGTTATCGCGCATAACGGCTTGGAAGGCGGCCTCTGCGCGCGCCAAATCGCGGCGATCGTTGACGCCTTGCACTTCGGCTTCTGGCGCATGAACAGCCGTGGCCCGTTTCCCGTCACCGCGTAGGATTTCCACGATGTCGGTCAGGTAGTACTCGCCTTTCGCGTTCTCATTCGTCACGCGATCACACGCCCCGAAGAGATCTGTCGCCGAAGCTCCCAACACGCCGGAATTGCATAGCCCGATCTTAAGCTGATCCGGCGTCGCCTCTTTCGCCTCAACAATCGCGCTTAAGTCCTCGCCGTCCATGACGAGACGCCCGTAAGCCGCCGGATCGTCAGGCTCAAAGCCCAGAACTGCGAGCGCGTGGGTTTCAAAGGCAGCAAAGACATTTTCCAATGTCGCGCCAGAAATCAGCGGCGTGTCGGCATAGAGCACAACGACATGACCATCGAAATCTCCTAGCGCCTCTTTCGCGCATTGGACGGCGTGTCCTGTCCCCAGTTGTGGTTCTTGCACGGCGATATCGAGTCCCAGCCCTTCTGCGGCCGCGCGGACGTCCGTATTGCTTTCGCCGACGACACAGACGATCCGTTCAACCCCTGCGCCACGCGCGAGGGAGGTAACCCATTCGATCATGGGTCGCCCGCCAACGGGATGCAGGACTTTCGAGCGAGAGGATTTCATCCGCGTGCTCTTACCAGCAGCAAGAATAATCGCGGCGCGAGGCGTTTGGGCTCCGGATCGGTTTGTCTTCGTCATAGTGTCCAGCTAGGTCTGCAAGTCTTGAGATTCGCCCTAGCGCACCTGCACGCCCGACGCACGAGGAAACCCACGCATGATGCGAAGATTTGCACAGCCCTGCTCCAGCCGTGATGTGCCGACCCTGCGGCGTGACCTAAGCAAGCCGCTAGGGAACCTCAGCCTTTGTTTCGACTTGGACGGGACGCTCATCGAAACGGCACCAGACCTCGTGCGTGTCACAAATGAGATGATCGCGACACGGGGTCATGGCCCTACGTCCTATAAACGCGCGCGCAGCAATGTCGGCTATGGCTCGCGGCGGATGCTGACCGATGCCTTGGACGAAGTGGGTGACACGATTGGCAAGGATGCGTTGGATGCGCTGCAAGCCGGTTTTCTAACGCGATATGCGGAAACGATAGATGCGCTGAGCACACCTTTCCCTGGTGTGGAGCAAACCCTGCAAGAACTTTTGGGTCTTGGCGCGCACCTCTCTGTTTGTACAAACAAGCCAGGTTGGCTGGCCCGTCCGCTCCTCGAGAAATTGGAGCTTACCCCCTATTTCGAGCGAATTGTTGGCGGAGACGAAGCCCCGCGCGCTAAGCCAGACCCCCGACACATCTATAAAGCGGCAGGCCACAGGGACACGTCACGGATTGTTATGGTTGGTGATAGCTGGCCCGACATGCGCGCGGCGCAGAATGCCGGCGTGTATGCCGTTCTGATGACCTATGGATATACGCCCGTGGACCACAAACGACTGAGGGCCGACACGAGGTTGTCGCGTTTCCGCGATCTCATGCCGACCCTCTTAGCCCTATATCAGGATTGACCCGCTGGAGGTCGGGTCGATTCTGTTATTGGTCTAGCTTAGCCGAAGTTTTCCGTCGACGCTGTTGGGACGCCATTGACGAGATTGGACCGGACATCTGTCCGAGCTGAGCGCATGGAGGCCAAGAAGCCACCCTGCACGAGGTTCACGCGCACGTCGTGGCCACGTTCAGCCCAATATGCTTCAATCTGCTCTTTCAATCGTTCTGCGCCTTCGCGCGTACAAAAATCGCCTTTCATGACAATCTCTTTCTTTCTGCCGGCAACCCGTAAGTCACCGAGGTGTGGGGCATTAATTGCTTACACTTGAAGTAAGCACTGGCATTCGCCTTTTAAACCCAATTCATAGGTTTTTCTTATACAATTTCGTAATAATCGCGACTGACTGCGATTCTGCGGTATTTCGTCGTTGACGTACAGATACATCAATAACTCTATAGATGAATGTAAGTTAAACACAGTGAAGCCTAAAAATTACTCACAAAACCGTGAAATTAGCGCTCGACATGACATAAGATAATCTTATGGTTATCAAACATATCAATATAAATGGGCGAATTTATATATGACTGATTTATCTGACCGCTTGAAATCGCGGCGTTTAGAGCTTGGCTTGTCACAAAATGTCTTGGCTGAACGATGCGGTGTCAGCCAGCCGACGATTGCGAACTGGGAACGCGGCGGGCACGTCCCGCGCCGCGCGGCCTTGGACGGCATTGCGATATGCCTTGATGTCGATCCGATCTGGTTGCTCTCTGGCGAACAGCCCGCGCATCTCAACCCGGCACATCAGCACATCTCTCGACCCATCCATAACATCCCCGTCTATGCGTGGCCGACGGCAATCGAGAATCTGAAGACGGCGAGCGCGACGCAATATCTGACGATGAGCGTAGAGGGCGGCGACTTACTGGCCATTGAAGCCAAAGAGAGCGCGCAGTTTCCGAAGGGAACAATCCTGATCTTTGACAAGGCCGAAGTCGCTCAACCTGGGAGTTACCTCTTGGAGGCGGACTCTGGCTTGGAACTCCTAGATCTCGACTTGGCTGCAAGTGACGTGGCGGATAGCATTGTGACAGGCCAGATCATTGCACGTCTAAAGCTCTCCATTCGCCCCCATTAGGGCGTATCAGCAGGGTCGCTCATGGCTTCCATATTCGCGTCGGCCGTGCGGATTGCAGACTCTAGGCGCTCTTCCGCTGTCTGAAGGTTCTTTTTCGGGTCTTGATAAAACGCCGTCAGCTTCATGATGTTCAAAAACGTCTTGTTCAACACGCGCCCGCCAAGCTTCATCGGACGATCAAAATCGAACAGCAGGATAACCCGCTCTTCATCCGTGTCGTTCCAGACCTCATGCTCGTAGGTGTCATCAAACACAAAAATCTCGCCCTCTTTCCAAGGCGTGATCGTGTCATCGACGCGAATCCGGCATTGCTCGCGGTCTTTCGGGATAATCAGTCCAAGGTGTGAGCGCAGGATACCCTTTGTCACGCCCTTATGCGCGGGAATGTGGTAGCCCGGCGCAAGGATCGAAAACATCGCAGTCTGCAAATTTGGCACGGATTCTAGAATCTTCGCGGTCTCCGGCGCAAGCGACGCATTTCTCTCAAGCCGCTGACCAAATCCGAAAAGAACGAACGTCTTCCAGTTATTTTCTGTCGAGAGGCGATACTGGTCCGGCGAGACCTCGTGGAATGTCGGAATCGCATCGCGGAATTTTAGGACTTCACGCGCTTCGGCTTGGATCACTTCCCAGTTATCTGTGAAGACCTTCAGGAAAGGAAAGTGATCATTCGCGATCTTTGGCGTGTCTGGCACTTTTGATTGCGTGCTCTGAAAAGACGCGATTTTCCGCACGAGCTTTTTACCCGTCTTCTTGACGAATGCCCGACGTGGGTTGCTGAGATGTTTGGGTTTTTCAACAGTGCTGGCCATAACGCCCGCCCTCTACGCCGATGCGCGTTCTTCGTCCACCATGTAATCCCGTGTCACAGGCAGAGAATCGACAGATTTTGTCAGTTGAATTTGGAAATTCATGTGTTTGCCGTGCAGGAAGGAAAGCTCTGAGATGGCGAGATAGAACTCCCACATGCGGAAGAAGGCTTCGTCCTTCATCGCGATAATCTCGGCTTTTTTCGCCTGACAGCGCTTATCCCACTCGGCGAGCGTATAGGCGTAATGCAGGCGTAAAATCTCGCAATCCGTGACCCAGAGGCCCGCTTTCTCAATCTCAGCAAAGGTCTCTGAGAGCGCGGGCGAATAGCCGCCGGGGAAGATATATTTGCGAATCCACGCGCCAGTTGTGCTGGGCCCACCCTTGCGCCCAATCGAATGGACAAGCGCAATACCGTCATCAGTCATCAATTCGCGGATCGCGTCGAAATATTCTGCAAAATGGCCAATGCCGACATGTTCGAACATACCCACGGACACGACCCGATCAAACGGGCCTTCGACGTCGCGGTAATCCTGCAAGCGAATATCGACAAGATCGTCCAGCCCGGCTTTCGCGACGCGTTCGCGTGCGAGGCTGTGTTGTTGTTCTGACAGAGTGACGCCGACGACTTTTACGCCGTGATGCTTGGCCAGATGGATCGCCATCCCACCCCAACCGCAACCGATGTCCAACACGCGCTGACCCGCTTTTAGGTCCAGTTTGGCCGCAATATGCTGCTTTTTCGCCAGCTGCGCAGCTTCTAGCGTCATGTCCCGCGTGGGCCAGTAGGCGCAGCTATACTGCATATCCTCGTCTAGGAAGAGCCGGTAGAGGTCATTTGAAATGTCATAGTGAGATTTGACGTTCTCACTGCTGGCCTCGCGCGGATTGCGCTGGTGCCAACGTCTTATCTTCTTATTCCAAGCTTTGACCTTTGACCG
>CAYPWW010000023.1:0-19476 GCA_964414555.1 uncultured Algimonas sp. | reverse complement strand
GTCTCGCCCTTGATATTGATCGTATCAATCTGCACGCCAGCTTCTGCGAGGCCATGGATCGCAGATAAGAACCAGCTCTTCGTGCCAGAACGCGTTTTCATCAATCGTTTCAACTCTGTACGGAAGGTTTTTGATCCTTCGCCTTTGAAACGCAACATTCCGATCGACTCGCCGTCTGTCTCTGTCAGGGGCAAAGTCTTACCAATCGCCGTCAGCTGTGCGCCGTCCAGCGTCACTTTCATATCATCGCCGTCATAGTGACCCTTTTGGTCAATCGTAACCGCGATATCTGTGTGATCTGCGTCCAGAACGCGGCGTAGGAGCGTTGGCGAAAACAGCGTGTCGCCATTGATCAGCAGGAAGTCCCGCTTCATAGATTTCCGCGCCATCCAGCAAGACGCCAGATTATCCGCGACTTGGAAGAAGGGATTGAACAGCGTCTTGACCTTTGGCCCGCTCTGACGCGCAGCGATTTCAGCTTTAACCATATGGCTGTTAAAGCCAGTAATGACAGTCGCACTCTCGACACCTTGCGCAAACAAAGTATCGAGCTGCATGCCCAACACAGTCGTATTACCAATCGGCAGCAAGCACTTTGGCAGGTCGAGCGTCAGCGGTAACAGGCGCGATCCGCGTCCTGCGGCAAGAATAATCGCATGCATGTAAAAGTCTCCCGTCCGTTCAGCCCTGGATAGACCAGTCGACGCTTTCAAAATCGTAAACTTCTGCCAGTTCCCGTAACCGAGGCCCAGCATTCACCGCGACGCCTTTGTCCGCAAATTCGAACGCAGGCAAGTCCGCAGCACTATCAGAATACATAGTGATGTGGGAACGTTCCCGACGATAGTCAGGAAATGTTTCGAGATATTTCTGTAACAGCGCCAATTTCCCCGGGCCGTAGCAATTCTGCGTGGCGAAATCGCGCGCGCAAACGTCATTACTCCAGCCTAGTTTCGTACTGATCACATGATCGATGCCGAGGCGTTTTGCGATCGGTTCAACGACGAGATCAGCCCCCGCCGACGCGATCAGCACAACATCGCCAGCGGCTTGGCGCGCGCGGATCTCTTTTATCGCACCGGGGCGAATGCCGGACGCAATCTCTTGGTCTGCGAAGGTTTCGGCGAGTTCCAGCAGACGCATCCGGGATTGCCCTGCGAGGCTCCAACGCAACATACCGCGCTTGACGGAAACGCGTTCCTGCGCGCCAAACTTATAGCGGAATTGCCCGAAAAGTGCGGTACCCCAGAGGCCGATCAGCTTCCACGGCTTGTTGCGCACTGATTGCGACACGAAACGCCCCCACGTGCCTTTCGTCGTGATCGTCTTATCCAAATCGAAAACAGCGTAGCGGATCACGCGTCCATCCAACTGCTTAAAGGGCCTTTGGCAATTGTGCCGGCAATGACGGTCAGGATATTCGCGGCAATACAAACCCACGTCCAAAGCGCAATGATCAGGAACGCCCACTTACCCGCTTCTGGCCAGATTACGGATGCGAGTATCCCGAGCATAAAGATAAAGGTGTTCGGGTTTCGCCGCGCAATAAAGAAGCGCAGCCAAGAATTGAACTTTGTCCAAACATGGATGTGAAACCCGTGCTGAGCCAAGAAAACACCTTCGATCAAGCGGTCCACAACATAGCCAACGCAAATCGCCAAGAGCGCAAGGAACAAAACATCAGACGTCGCGAAAGCACCGCCTAGACCCACAAACCATGCCAGATACCAGAACGGCGGATGGATCAGGTCAATGCCATGGTCATAGACATTGCCCCAGCTGGAATATGTCATGGTCGTCCGTGCCAGCTTGCCATCCACCGTGTCCAAGAACGTCATCGTCCAGCCACAGAGAAAACCCAGAAGCCACTGCGCATTCCAAAAATAATAAGTCGCCATCAGCATTAAGACGAAACCAATCGTCGTGACCTGATTGGGGGTTAGGCGCAGCCAAGCGCAAAGCCGCGTCACGTAAAAGGCGGGCACTGGCCAAAACCACTTCGTCACGAAATCCGTGATGCCTTTGTAAGAGCTATCGAATTGGCGTTTCATCACGTCGAGGACTTCCGTCTCTCGCATATCTAGGGCGTAGGGTTGTTCCTGTTTACGCAAGGATTTGATGTAGCCGTCATTGATTTCATCTGGACGCGACACGCGGAAATCAGTTTCGGACAGTGCCTCTGGGGACTGCCCAATATAGCGCTCCGCCTCTTCGCGCGTGGCAGAGGACAAGCTGACCGTCTGCCCATGCTCTACGAGCGCTGTGCGCTGGGTCAGGGCGAATGATTTCGACAGCTCTGCCGACAACACCCAATGGACATGATGCCAGATCCCTTTTTCCTCTGACGCCAGTTGGTTATTCGGATCACCGCCAGCCTTCTTAAAGGCACGTGCCTGCCAATCACCCAAAGGCAAACCCCAAATGCGTTTGTCCGACTCCCCAATAAAGCCGTAGCCCGGCGCCGGTTGCACATCTTCCAGCGTGCCGTTTTCCCGCGCCACAATCGTGTTCAGCGCCTGCTTCGCGAGGAAGAGCAACAGGCCGACAGCGATGAGGTTCGCGAGGATCGCTGCCCAACCTGGCGCGAGCTTGCCGATCGTAAAGCTAAGCGCGAAAAAGGCCGCGATATAAACGATAACCCCTGCCCCGCGCGCATAGATCGCCCGCTCTGGCGTGTCCGTGGCGTAGAGCACAGGATAGAGCGGCGCGGCCATGCCGAGGAAGGCCGCCGCTGGTACGAGAAGTGCGGCGAGTGGTGCGGCTTCCATATATTCCGGCGGCATCACGGCCCCGATCCATCCGCCTAGGAAGAGCCAAAGTACTACGGAAACAATTAAACCAAAGCCGAGCAGCAAGACCGCTGTGCGCGTCACGAGCTTCCAGATTTTCGCCGCCTCGCCCATGCTGACCATCTTGGCGAGTTCGGGATAGATCACCTGATCGAGTAATTTGAAACCTTCGGACAGAAGCTTGGCAACCTCATCGGCGAGTTTAAAGACTGCCACCCATGTCGAGCCAAAGACCGCCATAACCAGCAAGACAGGCAAATGCATATTTGCCGCCGCCAAGGTCGCATCGACATTCGCTTTGATAACGAACGGCCAGACGCCCTGCCCCGGTCGGCGGAAACTGGACTTGGCGCGTACGACTGCGCCCAGCAGATGACGTTTGTGCAGTTGGAAGGCCGCCAGTACGGGCAATGCGATATAATCGGCGAGAGAGCCCAAGAACCAAGCGAGCAGAAAGCCCTCCATTCCTGCGCCTGTCATCGCGGCGATAATGACGCCGATAAAGCGCACGGCTGGCATAATGAGCCCGTGCCAAGCCAGAATATCAAACCGATCAAAGAGCCGGAAGACGCCGATAGATGCGCCGCGGTGGCGCAGCAAGACGAGCGTGCAATAGGCCACGACCCAGCCAAAGAGCGTGCGAACATCTACGCTTTGACCGTCTTTGGCAAAAAGCTCAGGGAAACTCTCTGCAATCCAGACGACGAGAGAGAAACACCCAACGGCGGCACCAAAGGCGAAAATGGCCGAGACAATGTCGAGTTTATAGCCAAATTGCAGAAGTCGTGCGAGGCCGGGTGCGTCCTCATTGCGGATCTCGTCCATGCCGTAGCGGATGATCGGCTGCCACGCTTGGAAAGTCGCGACCTGCGCGAAGAACAACATATAGGCATGCAAGAAGAGAATGATGCCGAGTTCAGCGGAATCCAATGCATTAATCGCGACGAAGATACTGCCAAAACCCAGCAAGACAGCCAAAGCCTGCGATCCAACCATAAGGCCCGTGTTCGTTGCTATCCGGTGCCCAACGGAACGCGACGATGTGATCGCTAAATTCGGTGTCGAACTCGGCCGCATCTTAAGCGGTCCGTGCATTCAGAATGTCTTCGACGAGGGCCAAATCCGATGGCTTGTCCTCATCAATCGCGGCCTCTGCGAAAGGCAACAATACAGGCGCGGCGGTGATCCCAATTCGGTCTGCGGCGTAATCAAACGCGCCTTGCAGAGACAAACGCCCTGCCGCGAACTTTATGCCAACTCCGACGCCAACCTTGCGCGCGAGCTTGAGCGGATTTTTACGCAAATGCTGCACATCTGACCAGAAATCGATCGCCTTCAGCCCTTCTGCGTTCGCGATCCAAAACAGGTTGCAGCCAGAGACTGCCGCATCCGAAAAGCGCAAATATGTCCGTTTCGTTGCGGGATAGGCTGGCTGGATGACATCTTCCGTGGCGAGACCGACGCAGATATCCGTGCCAGCCGCTTTCGCCCCTGCGATAAAGGTGTCGACCATCTCCGCGCTTAGGAGCGGATGATCGCAGGTCGTTACAAGACAGGGGAAACTGTCGATTGCGTCCAAAGATAAGCGGACACTGTCGGCGGGGCCGTTTCCACTTGGGCTTTCGTCTAAGCCGGATTGTTCAGGAGAATAGCCCGAAACATAAAACGGACGGTTGAGCTTTGCAGCGTCCAAAGTCGTCGTCACGCGTTCCAGCATTGGCGTGCCGTTAATCGGGATGTCTGCCTTATGCGAAACGCCCGCCGCCTGGCACAGTGGGTCAACCACACCGGCCCGCTGACCAGCCAAAATCAGGACGGAAACGCTCATGCGTTCAGGTGCTTTTCGTACATACGATACGTCTTATACGGCACCGCACTCGCCTGTTTGCAGATGGAAATCATGCCTTCATTATCCTCGAGAATCCAAGAGAGCTCACAATGGGTATAACCATCTTGGCGAGCGGCCTCGAACACAGTTTCGCACAAGGTTGCAACAAGGCCGAGGCCCTTTCGCGTATTATGGTATTTAGTACGCAGTCCCATCAACGGTACGCGAGACTGCTTGGCCTTGTTGGTTTTCAAGCGATAAACCAGCTTGGCAATATTGACAGGCGTTAGGCGCCCATCAAACCCATCTATCAGTTCATTCAAGTCCGGCAAAAGACAGATGAATGCCGCCAACTCACCGTCAATACTCCCAAGGTAAAAGCGGTCTGGATGGATCAGAGGTTTCAACTCTTTCGCAAGATGTTGAACAGCATCCTCTGGAAAGGGCAAGAAGCCCCAATTATTGCCCCACGCGTCGTTAAAGACCTCCATCGCAAGCTCAACATCACGTGTGAAGTTCTTAGGGTCGAGTTTACGCCACGTCACAGAGTCAGATCGCTTGGCGTAGTCCACCATCAAGCGCGTCATTTTTGGCCGTGGATAGCCCGCATGAATGTCGGCTTGGAAAGCCAGCATATCGACGGCTTTCTGAAAGCCTTCAGCTTCGACGGCTGGCTGGTAGTACGGCTTGCCGTAAGACATCAGCATCACATTCGGATGCTCGAAACCGTCGATCAGCAGGCCAACTTCCTCATTCACGCCCCATTGCGCAGGCCCAACGAGTCGCGTGCGGGATTTTTTGGTGGCCCAAGTTTCTGCCGTTTGCAGCAGGCGCGAAATAACCTCAGCATCGTCAATCGTATCGAGATAGCCAAAAAAAGCAGTCTCAGCGTCATGGTGGGTGTCGTGAGAGGGGTTCGTGAACGCGGCAATTCGGCCGACATCTTGCCCATCTTGTGTGGCGAGGAAGAGCATGCGGTCCAAATCTCGCGCTGCAGGGTTCTTCTTCGGATCTAGCTGATCCTTACGTTCCCACCGTAGAGGCGGACGCCATGCTGGATCACCCCGGTAAAGATCATAAGGCAGTCGCAAGAACCGTTTCAGCGCAGCGGCGCTCTCAACGGTTTCTATGTGGATATTGGAATCGGACGGCACATATTTCCCCTGATTGTCGTCAGGGTTGCTATCCTGTGCCTATTTAGAAAGGTCAACCAAGCGTATGGTGATATCCGCACCGTTCATGGGAACTTCGAACCGGGTTTCGGCAAATTTTGGCATGCGCAGAGATTTGATCTGCGGATTATTCGACAATCCGTAGGGCTCAAGCGGCTTGAAATTCCAAGCCTTCTTCAACCGACGGTCGCCATCCATGTCATGATAAGCGACAAGCGCAAAATCACCCGGAGCTGGCAGGTTGATACAAATTTTCAGGGCTTCATCCGTGGCGGGCACACGAATACGGCGGAGCTTGCCGCTCTTTTTCAGGAAATCACGCTCACCAAACAGCTCGACCTTGACCATCCCGCCTTGTGTCGCGCCCTCAATCGTGGCGCGAATCTGCAACGCCTCAGGAACGCAGGTGTCGGCCTTGTCACGGTCATAAAGCTCAAGCCCGGTCTCAATCCCGATCTGCGAACGCGGTTCTGGGGTCTCGTCATCGGCGAAGGCCACGGCGGGTGCGCCGAGAACTGCCAGCATGACAAAAGCTTCAGATACAAATCTGCGAAGTGGAATTGCTTTCAACTGAAGGCCTCTTTAAGTCTGCCGGAACGAAAAACCGTTCCATCTCAATGCCCATATGGGAAATGACTCTCTCGGCGTAAAGGCGTAATCACAGACCTGTTATATGGGACGACTCAACCTCTACATCCTGAAAAAGGCCTCGATTAGCATCGGTGGGCTTGTGATATTTGCCTGCTGCGTGCTGGTGATGGAGCGCCTGTTGCGGATTTTTGAGATTGTCTCGAACTCCACCCAGCCAGGCTCTGACGCAACGCAGATGATCGTGAACCTCCTGCCCTATTACCTTGGCATGGCTGTGCCGATGGCGATGCTGCTGGGCACGATCATCACGATTGATCGCCTGTCTAAATCCTCAGAACTCACCGCCGCCCTCGGCGCAGGTGTTTCGTTGTTTCACATGACAAAGCCGTTCCTATGGCTGGCAACAGGCTTGGCGATCTTGACCGTCTTCATTGAAGGCTACCTCCAGCCCGTTGGCCGCTATAATTATCGCCAAGTCCTCTCTGTCGTAAAACAACAAAGCTTCACCGCCGCCCTGCGCGAAGGCACATTTACAACCGTCGGCCCGCGCACATTTTTCGCTGGCACGGACAGCCCTGACGGCTCCATCGGGCCGATATTTATTTATGAGCAAGTCGATGAACCAGACGGCACGAAAGGCTACCGCATAACGACGGCTGGCAAAGGCGAGATCGTCGTGCGCGAGAACACGAACTCGCCTGTCCTAGCCCTAGAAAGCGGACGCGGTTTTCAAGTGCTCAACAGCGAACTCTCCGGCCAGCTCGCCTTTGGCAGCTCAGCCATTACAGGTGCGGTTGGTGCTAATAGCTACCGAATGCGCGGTGATGATGAGCGAGAAATGACCTCCGCAGAACTCTTCGAAAACCGCAATGGGGGTGTCTTCCCAGAGGTCGATAAAAACACGAATAATGCGACATTGCATCTGCGCATGTCCAAGGCCGTATTGCTGTTGATCTTGCCTTTCATTGCCGTCCCATTCGGCCTGAATTACGGACGAAATCCATCATCTGCCGGGATTTTCATCGGCGTTGTTTTCCTCGTCTCTTTGCAAAAAGCCCTCGAGTTCGGCCAATCCCTCGGCGCAGCTGGTACGGTGCCGCCCTGGCTCGGCATTTGGGGCATAATCGGAATTGTCGCGATTTTCGCGGCTGTGATTTTTTGGAAATCTGCCTTCAAAATGGGACAGCCTCCGCTGACTTCCTTCTCGCAATGGGTCGGACATGCGAAGGGGCAGATCATCACGTTCCTTAAGGGACTAACCCCATCAGGGCGCCAAGCCAAAGCTCTAGAGAAAGCGCGCAATGCTTAAGTTCGCGCTCTACCTCTCAAAAAGCTTCATCGCTCTCTGGCTGACAGTCGTCTTCGGGTTTCTGACGCTAATCGGACTATTGGACAGCCTCGCGAACGGCGCAGATATCGTCAAAGATGGTGGCGGTTTCACAGAGACCTTCCGCTACATGTTCCTACGCGCGCCTGTCATTTTCGATCGCATTTTCGTTTTCACGATCGTCGTCGCAATCCTGCTGACCTTTGTGAAGTTGATCCGCAACCATGAGCTTGTCGCCCTCCTCGGCTTTGGTATCTCCGCTACGAAACAAGTTGTCCTGCTGACCCCGTCCGTTGTCGGCGCATCCATTTTGTCAATACTCTTCATCGATGTCGCCATGGCGCCAGCCGTGCGCGAGCTACAAGCGTGGGGCATCGGCGAATATAAAGTAAAAAACATCACGCCCGATAATCCGCTTTGGCTGGAAGATCGCGGCCGCATCGTCCGAGCAACAGATCGCTATTCCTATGAAGCCCTCGGCAATGTTGAGGTATTCTGGCGCAATGAATCTGGTGCCGTTGAATATATCTGGCAGGCAGAGCGCGCCGATTACAAAAATCCGAATTGGGAACTCACCGGCGTAACCAAGGTAGATGTCCTCGACGCGGATGGCGAGACGCGCCTGCTCGCGCCGCTTAACGGGCCGCAGATTTGGGAAACACGCCAGACGCCTCGCTCTATCGCGAGATTGGCCGCGGAACCGCGCGACTTGTCGATGTCAGAAATGCGTAATTTCTCCAAACGCGGGAACTCTGGATCGAAGCCTAGCTTTGCCTATCGGTTCTGGCACGCACATCGCCTGACACGGCCTTTGGCCGCCTTCATCTTGTTATTGGCTTGCGCCGCGCTGATGCAGCGCACGGGGCGCGAGGATACGGGCGATAAGACGTTGATCCTCGGCATTACAATGGGCTTTGTTTTCCTTATCGTTGACGGCGCGATGGCAACCTTTGCGGCATCAGGCGGGCTCGCAGTTCTACCCGCGATTGCCCTGCCCCTCGTGCTCTTTGGCATATTTGGCGCATACATGTTGCTACGGACTGAAAGCCTGTAACCATGTCGGAACGCCGGCTGTTCATCGTCAATCCCATGTCCGCGCGCGTTGCAAAAAAAGGCTCTGTGTTAAAGCCTATCGCGCAGGCTTCGGGCGAGAAACTCTTGATCCTCGAGACATTCGACACGCTCGGCGAGAGCATTGTTGAGGCCACAAAAGACGGCACATCTCACGTCATCATCGAAGGCGGTGACGGAACGACGCAAGGCGTGCTCAGCGCGTTTTTACAACAGGCCGCGCATTTCAAAACCTTCCCGAAATTCACGCTCGTCCCCGGCGGCATGACAAATCAAGTTTCGCGGAATATCGGTCTAAAGTCTTCCCGCGCGACTGCCGTTGCAAAGGCGCTATCGACCCCCTTGCGAGAGATCGAAGTGCCGATGTTAGAGGTCCATTCGACCGACATGTCTCCACAAGCAGGATTTTTGTTTTCTACGGGGGCGATTCCGCAGCTGACCGAATACACAACGCAGGAACTACACCGACGTGGGATTGGCGGGTCGATGGCCGTGATTGGCGGCGTCTTGAAAGGCGTGTTTGGAAAGTCTGACACGCTGATGCAGCCCTCCCAGATCAAGATGGATAGGGGGGCGCAGTGGGACGGTGACCATTTGGGCACAATCCTCACGACCCTTCCTGGGCTTCTGCTGGGATTGGACCCCTTTTACGGCGCAGGCGAAGGGCGGCTACGGCTCACCTATGTTGCAGGGCAATATCGCGGGCTCGCACGTAATATTATCGGCCTCTGGATGGGGCGAAAGCAAAAAGACCGCTCAGCGGACGGCATATTCTCTCACCGTGCAGATGATATCGGCTTTGAATATGACCAGCCTATCGTCTTGGACGGCGAGTTTCTTTCATTTCCGTCAGGGAAATTTACTGTCCGCGCGGGGCGTCCCGTGACATTCCTGCGTTAATATGGATACGCTCCTCGATATCATCAAATCCGAGACCATCAACCCGCCTGCGCGCGCCATTGAGGTCATGGACATTATTCGCGCTCGACATGAAGGTCGCGTCCAAGCCATGGTCTATTACGGCAGCTCTCTGCGCGAATTAGACAATCCAGAGAAGATGCTGGACTTTTATGTGCTGGTTGACAGCTACCGAAAAACCCACGGAACCGGATTGCGGGCGTTACTCAATCGCTTGATCCCACCTTGTGTCTACTACCTCGAAACACCGCATGAGGATGGGACTCTAAGCACCTGTAAGTATTCTATTCTAAGCCTCTCACAGTTTGAGGCTCGATGTAGTGACAGTGCCTTTCTCAGCCAAGTCTGGGGACGTTTCTCACAGCCCTGTGCCGTCTTATGGTCACGCAATGAGGCGGCCCTTTCCCGCGTTTGGAAGGCGCGCGCCAAAGCCGTTCGCACCATGGCCGCGGAAACAGCGCCCTTGCTAGACGGCTCTGCCACGGCGTCAGAACTTTGGGGCCGTGGCTTTTTTGAGAGCTATCGCACAGAGCTTCGCCCAGAAAGCTCGACAGGCCGCAGTGAGGAAATCGTTGCGCGCTACGCAGAGCGTTATGACGCCATAACCCGTGCACTATATGGCGCGCCGAATGACAAAGGTGTCTATGCCCTGCCCACGGAGCAATCCGCCCAAAAGCGACGTCGTTGGTTTCTACGCCGTGTCGTTGGCAAACCTGCCGCGGCTATCCGCGTACTAAATGGGGCAGCCACCTTTGACGGTGGGATCGATTACATCGCGCGTAAAGTAGAGAACCATTCTGGCGTCAAGCTGGAGCCAACGCCCTCTCAGCGAAAGCATCCTGTCTTGCATGCGCCGTTTCTATTCTGGAAGCTGTGGCGCCGAGGCGCGTTCCGCTCGGGCTAGCTTACTCGGCCGCCTGCATCCGGCCCATCATGCCGGCCATGATATCCGCCTGACTCGCCTTCATCTTGGCAAAGGTATCGATCAAAATCTGAACATCGGCCTGTGTGTGAGCGGCAGAGAGAGAAATGCGCAGTAAGGAAGAGCTTTGCGGCGTTCCGGGTGGCACGGCCAGATTGACGTAAACGTCATTGTCCATCAGCCAGTTCCATTCTGCGGCTGCGACAGCTTCATTCGGACGTCGCACAGCGATGACCGGACTTGGGTCTGCACAGAGCTCAAAATCAAGCGCTTTCAGACCCGCATGCAGCTGTTGTGCACGTTCGGCCAGATTATCGCGCAGATGCGCGCCTGTTTTGACCTTCTCAACAGCCACCCGTGCGGCGCAGATATTGGCCGGCGTGGCGGAGGCGGTGAACATATAAGGACGCATAACTTTGCGCGTGATCTCGAACTCTGGATACTTTGACGCGCAGAACCCGCCGACAGATGCGAGGGATTTCGAGAAGGTGCCGCTGATGAAATCAACCTTGTCCAATACCCCCTGTTCTTCGGCAATGCCGCAGCCCGTTGGGCCGAAAACGCCATAGCTGTGGGCTTCATCGATGAAGAGGTAACCGCCATGGCGGTGCGTCACGTCGATAAACTCATCGACGGGCGCGATGTCGCCGAACATGGAATACATACCCTCGATCACGACGAGCGCGTTACCACCCTCAATCTCGCCCTGGCGGCGCAGACGTTTGTCCAAATCTTCGGGATTATTATGGCGGAAGCGGATGGTCGACGCATTCGTCAGGCGCGATCCATCAATGATGCAGGCATGGGCGTCTGCATCCATGAAAATCACGTCTTTATCTGATGTCAGACCGGAAATGGCCGCGAGGTTTGTTTGATAGCCAGTCGTGAAAACGATGCAGGACGGCATGTTCAAATGCTCGGCCAAGGCGCGTTCCAAATCCGTATGCTCGGCATAAGTACCATTCGCGACGCGAGAGCCTGTCGTACCGGTACCGTGGCGATCCACGGCGTCTTTTGCAGCGGCGCGGCAATCTTCGTCAAAGGTTAGGCCGAGATAATTATTCGTGCCCGCAAGAAGGATTTCCCGATTGCCGATCCGACCACGTGTCGCAGATAGGATATCGTCAAACTCCACACCCAGCGCATCCGCACCGAGGCGCATCATGAGATCAACCCGCGTTTGCAGCGGCGCATATTTGTCAAACAAACGTGTCATGATGTTGTTAGGCCTTTGACGGCAATTGCCAGCTCACCCACGGTCTTGATGTCTGAGACCATCTCCATCGGGATGGAGATGTCGTAGTGGTCTTCCAATTCCATGATCAGATCGAACACGGCGACAGAGTCGACCTCAAGGTCGGACATAATGCCGGAGGACCGTTCAATCGGATGACCCTTGGGATTATACGGCTTCAACAGCTCGCAAATCTTATCGTAAATGTCAGAATCGCTTGGCGCGCTCATGGCTATTCCCCTGTGGTTTCAGCGCGATAACAAAGCCACGCCGTGCCGTCCAGTCGAGCCGTCACCTATCCTTTGGATGTCGACCCAACAACACTGAGCGGTTCTTCGGCCTGCAGGTCGATAATTCCACCTTCCAGATATTTTGCCTTCACCCGCGCGCGCGACAACTTGCCGGAACTTGTAATGATCATCGTGGATTTCGGCACGAGCATCAGTTTGACCGGGACGCCGACTTCTAGGCGGATCGCAGCCGTCACAGCGGCGTAGATTTCTTCAAGCAGCTTTGAATCGCGGGTCCGACATTCCAGCAGCAACATGATTGTCTTCTCGTCGCCCGCACCACCTATGGCAAAGGCACAAGCCCGACCACACCGATGTGGTGCGGCTGCCTGAGCCGCCCATTCAATATCCTGCGGCCAGATGTTACGGCCGTGCCAAAGAATCAAATCTTTATAACGACCTGTGACGACAAGTTGATCCTCTAGCCAATAGCCCAGATCGCCCGTGTCCAACCAACCGTCTTTAGAGAAAGCCGCCTCTGTGGCTTGCGTATTGCGAAAATATCCTGGCGAGACGGAAGGGCCTTTCAAGCACACGCGACCAACCATTTTCTCACCGAGAACATTGTTGTCAAAATCACGGATCTCGATCTCATGGTCCGGCAAAACCGCGCCACACGCGACGAAAGTCCGCGTGTCTTCTGGACGGGTCAGCTCCGTCGCTTCAATCGCCTCAGAGGTACGGGTGTAGCGCGCCATATCGATTGTGTGCTTCTTCAACCCCTGCCCGAGCGGCGCAAATGTCGCAGCCAATGTCGTTTCGGCCAAGCCATAGCTCGGCGTGTAGGTTCCCATCCCGAAACCCATCGGGCCAAAGAGATTTTGGAAATCTGTCAATGGCTCAGGCCTAACCATGTCACCGCCAATCCCAGCCGCCCGTAGATGCGACAGGTCTAGCTCTCGGTCATCCCGCCAGCGACGCACGCATAGCTCATAGCCAAATGTCGGCGCGTAAGTCAGCGTACCCTTATGGTCAGAAATCAGCTGCAACCACGTAATCGGGCGACGCGTGAAATCTTGCGGATCAATGAAATCGACGGTTAGCTGGCTCATGACTGGCGCAATCAGGAATCCAATTAGACCCATATCGTGATAAAGTGGCAGCCAGCTGGTCGCGCGATCATCCTCAACAATCTGCAAGCCATCACGTGTAATGGCGACGCAATTGGCACAAACCGAGGATTGCGTTCCGATAATGCCCTTTGGCGAACTGGAAGAGCCTGAGGAATATTGGATGTAGCAGAGATCATCCGCCCCAAATGGACGAATTTCATCGCCTATTGGCAGTTGACCAACTTCTTCAAACGTCAAAACAGGAATCGCTTGATCGTTTAGGGCTGACCGCATGATCGGCTCCATCGATTCGGGACAGAAAAGCGCGTGGAAGTCGCCCGTATCGGCCATGCGCTGCAATTGACGCTCATAGGAGGACCGCCCGCCCAATGTGACCGGCAGCGGCACAGGCGCAGCGACAAGTCCCGCATATTGGCAGGCAAAGAACATGACGGCGAATTCCGGCGACGACACCGCTGCGATACCAATACGCGCATCTTTCTTGGCAAAAGGTACGAGTCGCTTGGCCATTTCAACGGCGCGTTCGCGCAGATCTGCGTAGGATAGGCTGGCTTTCAGCTCAGCTTTGCCAGAAAAATAGTTGAGGCCGGTCTGCGCACCAGCAGCGTAATCAAGACCTTCGCAAAGGCTATCAAAATCCGCGTGACGCAGCGGCAATCCGCGTTCTGTCGGTAAAGGCCTTGATGTATCTAAGGGGAGTGGGCGCATGGAACTCTTTCAATCAATCCTGTCAGTCAGAGCAAAGACTGGGGACATACTTTTATTCTCTCGGCTATTAACCATAGGTGTAAAGGATGCCCTAACACCTGCAACGCTCTGTAACATGTTGAAACCTATGTTACCGTCACGCGATGTTACATAGTGTGACACATTTGTTACAGCGCGTTACCGTGAATGACAGTCATTCCTGTGTTTTCCGCAAGCGGCAGGCTTGGACATGTTAAAAGAATGGTGGGCGATACTGGGATTGAACCAGTGACCCCTGCCGTGTGAAGGCAGTGCTCTCCCGCTGAGCTAATCGCCCGTTTCTGTGTTACGAAACGTGTCGGCCTCTTAAAGCGACGGCACCAACTGTCAAGCGGGCTGCGCGGAAAGCCCCATACGCTCACGGGCCATCATATCTGCAATCTGGTCCGTTGGGACGCCCTGCTCTGCCGCACGTTTGAAGACATCCAAAAGCGTCACTTCCAGCGCGTCCAATTTTCCGGACACCCAATCGCGATCATACGTCCCGCTAACTTCCGAGGCGACATTGATGATCCCGCCCGCGTTCACGACATAATCTGGCGCATAGAGAATCCCGAGCGTCTGCAAGGCGGCGCCCATGTCGGGCGTGGCAAGCTGGTTATTCGCGGCGCCCGCAACGATACTGGCGCGGATCTGCGGCAAGGTCTGCGCGGAAATCGCACCGCCCAGAGCACACGGCGCATAGATATCTACGGCTTGCGCATGGATTTGATCTGGCGAAACGATGATCGCGCCAAAGGCCTCTTGCGCGAGCGAAAGCACGTCCTGATTGATATCTGCCACGATCAGCTGACAGCCAGCTCCATGCAAGTGTTCGCACAAGCCATAGCCCACATGCCCCAGACCCTGCACCGCAACGCGTAAGCCTTTGAGGGACTCCAGCCCCATTTTGTAGCGCGCCGCGACGCGGATACTGCGAAAGACGCCTTCCGCTGTAACGGGCGAAGGATCGCCTGAGGCTGCTTTGCCCTCGTCCAATCCGGCAACAAAATCAGTTTGCGTCTTAATCACCCGCATATCATCTGGCGACACACCGACGTCTTCTGCGGTGATGTAGCGTCCCCCGACGGCTTCGACAGCTCGACCATAGGCTGCGAATAAAGCCTTTCGATCGAAATCCCCTTCGGGCCGCAAGATAACGCCTTTGCCCCCGCCTAGCGCCAAACCCGCCATCGCGTTCTTATAGCTCATCGCGCGCGAGAGGCGCAGAGCATCCGTAACGGCATCTGCCGGATCAGGATAATGCCACAAGCGCGTGCCACCGGCGCCGGGCCCTCGGTTCGTATTATGCACGGCAATGATGCACTGCAGCCCAGACTCTGGGTCAGAGAACAGCTGCACGGCTTCATGGTTGTCGAAATCAGGGTGCGAAAACATGGGCTTACAAATGATCTTTTAGACTGGTCAGGCCCGCTGCCGCCGTTTTCAAAACAGAGAGCGCCAAAGCACTGCCTGCGCCGTCACCAATATTGACGCCTATATCTAGAATCGGCGTCAGGCCGAGGCGAGACAGCAACGCATCATGCGCAGGTTCCGCAGACACATGCGCCGCAAGACAGTGAGATGTCGCATTCGGATCGATGGCATGTAGGACGGCCGCAGCAGCGCAAACGACATAGCCATCCAGCAAGACCGGAATCCGCTGGTGCCGCGCCGCGAGGATTGCCCCAACCATGCCAGCAATATCGCGCCCGCCAAAGCGCCGCAGCACATCTAGCGGGTCAGACGATCCGCCACGATGGAAATCCAGGCCTGTCTCAACCGCAGCGATCCGCGCTTCAGCATTATTCCCGCCAGCCCAATATTTTGACGTGCCACCATAGAGCGCCATCGCGATCGCCGCGGCAGAAGTCGCTGCGCCGAGGCCTGCGTTGCCTAGAACAATGACATCCGCGCCTTCCGCCACAACTTCCATGCCAAAGGCAATGGCCGCCGCGCAGTCACGTTCTGACAAGCTATCGCCCGTTGTGAAATCCTCACTCGGATATTCGATGCCGAACTCATAGACTTTAAACGCTGCGCCAAGATCTGACGCCATGCCGCGCACAGCCGCAGCACCTTCGGTCAGGCTCGCCACGCGCGCTTGCGAGGCTTGGACAGGGTCTTCGTCGCTCAAATGTGCCGCCACACCATGCGTCCCGGCAAAGACAGCAATGAGCGGGCGGGCGAGCCGTGGGACTTGCGCACCCTGCCACGCCGCGATCTCTGCCAAAGGCGCATCCAAACGCCCCAAAGGACGCAAATCACGGGCGAGACCTTGCGCAACTTCAGTCACTCCAGCCGCGAAGCTCGCGTCACGCTCAGGCATGGTCGTCACGAGGTTTCGAATATCGTCAAAAGGCTTGGCTGTGGAATCTGACATGGCGGCTCAACCCGTCTGGATGGGAATCAATTTGTTAACTGTAAACTCAATATGCGCATCGCATGGCCTGCGGATAAAGTCTTTCTCAAATCCCGCCTGTTATGGGCATGACATGCTCGAAAAGACACTCATGAACACCGCTATCATCGTCGCCGTTTGCATTGGTGGCGTCGTCTATCTGCAAGATCGCGGAAAAAACGATGTCGTTCCGGAAGCGCCTGTCGTTGAAGCTCCTGTGAGAACGGCTGCTATGCCGACGCCAGCACGCTCCGCCAGTGTCGTTTCGGTCCCCAAAGACCGCCGTTCTGGGCAATATATGATCCAAGGGCGCGTAGATTCGGGGTCTGTGAAATTCTTAGTCGATACGGGCGCCTCCGCTGTGGCTCTGACTGTCGAGGATGCCCGCAAGGCCGGTATCCAGATCAACACGCTGGATTATAGCGTTCCGATCTCTACGGCAGGCGGGCGAAATTATGCCGCAGCCGTGAAGCTGAAATCTGTCTCACTCGGCGGTATCACTTTGCGCGATGTCGATGCGCTCGTCGTGAAAGAGGGTCTGGACATCAGCCTGCTCGGCATGAGCTATCTCGGTCGCCTCCAACGGGTCGAAGCCACGCCGAACGCCCTGGTGCTGCGTCTTTAGGTGTAGAGCGCGACCCGCGCCATATTCAGCGCGATCAGCGCGAGACCAATCCCGAATATCCGGCGGAGCTTTCCACCGTCCAAGCTATGCGCCGCGCGCGTGCCCATCGGAATCATAGCCCAAGCGGCTGTGATAAGAAGAATCACGCCCGGCAGATTGACATAGCCCAGCGACCCAAACGGACGGCCTGCCAAACCCCATCCGCTAACAATATAGCCCAAGGTGGCAGGCACCGCGATCATCAGACCAAAGCCTGCAGCTGTCCCTATCGCGCGATGCACAGGCACGCCGAACAGCGTCAGAAACGGCACGGACAGCGAACCCCCGCCAATCCCCATAACGGCAGACAGTGCACCGATCCCACCGCCAATCACCGGCGGCCCTGCCCCGCCCGGTACACCGTTGCGAATGACGGTATCCGGTCGACCGAAAATGAACTGCGCCGCAACGACCATGGCAACGCTGGCAAAGATCAATGTTAGAGTGGTCCCCGAGAGACGTGGCGCGAGGATGAGCGCAGCCAGAAAACTACCTATCGCGATCCAGAGGCCGTAGGACGCCCAAATACGCGTCTTCGGCCAGAGCAGCTCCATATCCACACTGTCCCGCGCCAAATGACTGCGCACACTGCGCCAACCATTGACGATGATGACCGCCGCGCTTGTGGCGACAGCGCAATGCATCAAGACTTCGGTTTCGACACCCAAGGCGCGGAACGCAAAGAACAGCGCGGGCACCATGACGGAGCCGCCGCCAATTCCGAACATGCCAGAGATAAAGCCGGACAACCCGCCGACGAGGACGAGAATCATCAGATTGATGACAAGCTCACTCACGCGGCGCGGGCGCTCTCATGCATCTGCGTCAGAGCCTTACGCAGAATTTCCGATGGGCGCAGTTTCTGCGAGAGGCCTTCGGACAAGCTACGCCGCCACAATCGCGCACCGGGCTGTCCAGCGAATAAGCCCATAACGTGTCGAATCAGGGCTTTGGTAGATGGGTCCGTTGCTTCGCGAGACGCTGCATATCCAGTCAAGCGCTCTGCGATCTCTACCCGCGTCGGCGCAAAGCCTTCTGCGCCGAACCAAGCCGGATCCACTTCGGTCAGCATCCACGGCGTATTATAGGCCGCCCGGCCAATCATCGCGCCGTCCAGCACGTCGGCCATAACGTCTTTCGCTTGGGTGACATCCGCGATCTGTCCGTTGACGATAATCGACAGCTGCGGAAAGCGCACTTTCATCGCGCGGACCAGATCATAATCGATGGGTGGGATCGTGCGGTTATCCTTTGGCGAAAGCCCTTTCAGCCAAGCCTTGCGGGCGTGGACAATAAAAGTCTGACAACCCGCCGCAGCTACTGTCTCGATAAACTTCGGAAGGGTCGCCTCAACGTCCTGATCATCAATGCCCAGGCGGCATTTGACTGTCACGACAGTCTCTGACGCCTCTGACATGGCGGTGAAACAGTCCGCGACCAGCTCTGGCTCGGCCATCAGGCACGCCCCGAAACGCCCTGCCTGTACGCGGTCCGACGGGCAACCGACATTCAGGTTTATTTCATCATAGCCATAGCCTGCACCAATGCGCGTGGCCTCGGCCAGTTTGGCTGGATCGCTGCCACCGATCTGCAAGGCGACAGGGTGCTCGATTTCGTCAAATCCCAATAGCCGATCCCGCGGACCGTGAATCACGGCATCGGCGACAACCATCTCTGTATAGAGACGTGTGTGGGCCGACAGCTGGCGGTGGAACCAGCGGCAATGCCGGTCCGTCCAGTCCATCATGGGCGCAACGCTGATCTGTGGTGCCATCATGCTCATTCCTTAAACGCAAAACGCCCCGAACCGAAGTCCGAGGCGTTTGTATCTTATACCACCTCTTAAAAGAGAATGGCGCGAGTGACGGGACTCGAACCCGCGGCCTCTGGCGTGACAGGCCAGCGCTCTAACCAACTGAGCTACACCCGCTAAGATGTAGCGGCGCTTTAGCGACGGGTCTGCAAGGCGTCAACGCGCAAAACGCGGCGAATGGCTGTTTTTCTCACCCAGATTGCAAGGAGGCCGAAATACGCTTGGGCAAAGCCGCCAAGACTTGGGTATATGACGCCGTTATCCGCTCGCAGACATCATCTGATTCCAAGCGATCCGTCAGCAACACGATCCAATTCCCGCGCGGTAAATGCGAATGGGCGCGCCCCACCCCCGCCTCAATCAAGAGTTGGCGCGACTCGGGCGAGCTGGCTTTTACCGTAACCTCCCCTGCACCAGGTCGCAGAATGGCAAACATTTTGAAGGTGTCGCGCGTGCCGACCTTAAAGACATGTGCCCCGCGCCATTGCTCTGTCATAAATGTGCCGGGGCGCGACAGGGCGTGGTCTGTGATAATTTCGTCCATTGGCGTGCTATAGACCGTTGGACAGCGCGCGCATAATCCTTATAGGAACCCAGTCGCTTGCGACGGGCGGTTAGCTCAGCTGGTAGAGCATCTCGTTTACACCGAGAGGGTCA